>JBIOVE010000203.1:0-3472 GCA_044867565.1 Candidatus Udaeobacter sp.
CGTGATGGGAGTGCAAAAGCGCCCGGGCGAGGACCACGAACCGTTCGAAAGCGTGATCGAACATCTAAAGGATGAACGCTACGGGAAACACGATTTCCCGGACGTGAGATTGACGGTCGCCGATTTAAAGGAGCTGGTGCAGCGCTTCAAGGCGCTAATCAAGGAGCGGACCGGAAAATCGTTTCCGCAAGATCCGAAGGAACAGCTTTGGGGCGCAATTGGTGCAGTCTTTGGATCGTGGATGAATGATCGCGCGATCGTTTATCGCCGGAAATACGGCATCCCGCACGATTGGGGAACGGCAGTTAACGTCCAGACGATGGTATTCGGCAACATGGGAAAAACGAGCGCGACTGGAGTCGCATTCACGCGTGACCCAGCCACGGGTGAAAAAGTCTTTTACGGCGAATACTTGATCAATGCACAAGGCGAAGACGTCGTCGCAGGCGTGCGCACGCCGCATCCAATTGCCGATCTGGCGACGGAAATGCCGACAGCGCATAAAGATTTGATGAAAGTCCGCGCAATCCTTGAACATCACTTCAAGGACATGCAGGACCTCGAGTTCACGGTGGAAGAAAATCGTCTCTACATTTTGCAGACGCGGAATGGCAAACGCACCGGACATGCTGCGGTCCGGATCGCCGTCGATATGGTCGGTGAAAAATTGATTCCAAAAAAAGACGCCGTGCGACGTATCCCGGCTGATTCGCTCGCTCATCTTTTAGCGCCGATTTTCGACCGGCAAGCGGCGAGGGAAGCGAAAAAAATCGGAAGCGGCTTGGCCGCCGGACCGGGCGCCGCTTGTGGTCACGTTGTCTTCAGCGCGGAAGAAGCCGTGGTGCGGGCTGAAAAGGGAGAGAAAGTCGTGCTTGCCCGCATTGAAACCTCGCCGGAAGACCTGCGCGGCATGATTGCGGCGGAGGGAATTCTGACGTCACGGGGAGGCGTCTCTTCGCACGCAGCTCTGGTCGCTCGGCAAATGGGAAAAGTGTGCGTCTGCGGCGCGACCGGGATTCAAATCGATTACCAAAACCGCACCCTGAGCGCGAACGGCACGACGTTACGTCGAGGAGACTACATCTCAATTGATGGGACCGCGGGCGAAGTTTTTGCCGGCGAAGTCGCGACCGCGCCATCGGAGATTGTCCAGGTGCTCGTTGATCGATCGCTCGACCCAAAGAAGAGCGTCACTTACCAGGAGTACGCGAAATTGATGAAGTGGACGGACGAATTCCGCACGCTTGGCGTCCGCACAAATGCCGATACACCCGAGCAAGTGGCAAACGCAGTCGCCTTCGGTGCCGAAGGGATAGGACTCTGCCGCACGGAGCACATGTTCTTCGAAGGCAATCGGATCGACGCCATGCGAGAAATGATTCTTGCCGGCACAAAAGACGAGCGGGCGCGAGCGCTGGCCAAGTTGCTGCCCTATCAGCGTGATGATTTCATTGGCATCTTTACGGCCCTGAAAGGTTTGCCTGCGACGATCCGGTTTCTCGATCCGCCGTTACATGAATTTCTCCCGGCTGATCATGCGCAACAAAGCGAACTGGCGAACAAGCTCGGCGTGGCCGTTGAACAAATCGCCCGGCGCGTGCACGAATTGCATGAATTTAATCCGATGCTCGGCCATCGCGGTTGTCGCCTCGGGATCGTTTATCCGGAAATTTCGGAAATGCAGGCGCGCGCGATTTTTGAAGCCGCCGCGGAGGTGCAAGCCAGCGGAATTAAGGTCCGCCCCGAAATCATGATTCCGTTGGTGGGATTTCCGCGCGAGTTAAAACTTCAGATCGATATTGTCCGGCGCGTGGCCGATGAAGTGGCGAAGGACAAGAAAACGAAATTCAATTATCTCGTCGGAACAATGATCGAAATCCCGCGCGCGGCGCTTGTGGCCGACCAGATCGCCCGCGATGCCGAGTTCTTCAGTTTCGGCACAAATGATCTTACCCAGACGACTCTCGGCATGAGCCGGGATGACTCCGGCAGTTTCCTCCCGGCTTACGCCGAACTCGACATCGTCGATACAAATCCGTTCGCCTCGATCGATCAGGGAGGCGTTGGACGCTTGATGGAGATCACCCGCGATTTGGGACGCAAAACCCGCCCGAACATCAAGCTTGGAATTTGTGGCGAACACGGCGGCGAGCCGAGGAGTGTCAAGTTCTGTGACCGGCTCGGCTTGGACTATGTAAGCTGCAGCCCGTTCCGGATTCCGATTGCGCGCCTGGCAGCGGCCCAGGCAGCAATCGAGAGCTGAGTTCGTGGTTACTTTTCAGGACATCGAATCGGCGCGGGAATGCATCGCGGATGCAGTTTTCTATTCGCCTTGTCCGCCTTCCATCCCGCTCAGCGAAATCACGGGCATGAAAATTTTCTGCAAGCTCGATAACTTGCAGCGCACGGGAAGTTTCAAGGAGCGCGGCGCGCGCAACGCGCTTGCTCAACTGCCGCCAGATCAGAAGAAGCGTGGTGTCGTTGCCGCTTCCGCGGGAAATCACGCTCAGGCGCTTGCCTATCAGGGGAGATTGCTCGGCATCCCCGCAACGGTCGTGATGCCCAAATTCGCGCCTCTTCTTAAAGTGAGCAATTGCCAGAAATTCGGTGCGAACGTCGTTTTGCAGGGGACGGATTTCGGCGAAGCGAAAGCGCACGCGCACGAAATCGGGAGGGAAAGAGGCCTCGCTTACATCGACGGCTACGATGACCCTGCAATCATTGCGGGCCAGGGAACAATGGGCCTGGAAATCGTCGAACAAATCTCCGACCTTGATGCGGTCATCGTTCCGGTTGGCGGCGCCGGTTTACTCGCTGGCGTTTCGCTCGCCGTGAAAACCTTACGACCGCATGCCAAAATTGTCGCCGTTGAAGCGGAGAACGTTGCAAGCTTTTCGGCTGCGCTTGAAGCGGGAAAACCAACCAAGATCGCGATGCATCCGACGCTCGCGGATGGGCTCGCGATTCCGCAGGTCGGCACGAATGCGTTTCAGATCGCGCGACCACTTGTCGATCTAACCGTCACCGTGAGCGAAGAAGAGATCGCTCTGGCAATTCTCCGTCTCGTGGAATTGGAAAAAAGTGTTGTCGAAGGAGCCGCGGCCACACCTCTCGCCGCGTGCATGTCCGGAAAATTAAAAGAGCTCGAGGGCAAGCGAGTGGTAGTTTTGCTGTGCGGCGGCAACATCGATCCCAACGTCCTCAGTCGCGTGATTGAACGCGGTCTGGTCGCGGACGGCCGCCTTGGCCGATTCACCGCCATCATTAGCGATCGACCGGGTGGTTTGGCCGATTTGGCGGTCCAAATCGCTTCCGCTGGCGCTAGCGTTAAACAAGTCGTGCACGACCGCGCCTTTGCCAGCCCGGATGTCTCGGTCGTCAATGTTCTCTGCACGGTCGAGACCCGAAACCAGCAACATCTCGCCGAGCTTCGGGCGCTGTTAAAGAATCGCGGCGTCAAAACCTACGACGC
>JBIOVE010000204.1:0-22363 GCA_044867565.1 Candidatus Udaeobacter sp.
TTCTCATCCATTCGCCAGTAAAACGGCATCTCCGGGTGCGAGACAAATTGCCAATTCATAAAACGGCGGCGGAAATCTGACGGACTCGAAACATGATCCCGCAAGAGGCGCCATTCCCGGGTGGAACGCGCCATGTCCGGAGACGTCTGGCGATTTGCCTCAAAAATTCGCTCCCACGAACTCGCGCCTGCACTCCATGGAATCTGCTGAATGAAATCGTGCCACCAAAGACCATAACGCGTGGCAGGATTAGCAGCCACGGGCGGTTTCAATTCTCCATCCCCTTCTGTCCATATCTCGCCGCCGCTCTTTCCCGAAAGCTCTTCTTCGATTGCCAGGCCACTTGGGTTTAATGTGTGGATGAAGCTCGTGGCGGATTTCTGGGCGTTCTCCAGCGAAACTGGCGCAATTACCGCAGGTTCTGCGATCTTGTCCATATCGATCCTGAGGCGAGATTCTTTCTGGCGCTTAGCCGTCGCCGCACACGCGCGCGTCTTGGTCGAGAGCGCGGTAAACATCCTTTCATTGCAACCGCCCGCATCACAGCGCAGCCATTTGATTTGCGAATCCTTGTGGATCTCGTCTCTTGGGTTCGCGAATAATTTTCGATCCATCGCAAGAACAAGGGTGTGCCTGGCCCGCGTGAGCGCAACGTAAAGCAGACGTTCCATCTCCTGCCGTTCGGAATCTTTGAGTTCGGAGTCTAGTTCGGGCGAGATTTCAGTTTTGTGAAATACGATTTGCGGCCCGTTTTCTCCAATGGCCTTGATGGCACGCGGAAATCGCGACGAACCAGTCCGGACCCAGCGCGACAAAAAGGGCACAATCACGACTTGCCACTCCAAACCTTTCGCTTTGTGCGCGGTCATTAGTTGAATTGCCTGCTCGGAGGACGGACGAACTTCGCGCGTTTCATCGAAGGTGGCGCGGAGATCTTCGACGAAGTCGGGCAGGGTCGTTCCACTGGCTTCGGCCGCGGCCGCGGCGGTCAGCAAAGAATCCAGTTCTGCGGCGGGATCGTCAAAATCTCCTGGGGGAAAGGAAAGCAAGCGCTCGAGCAACTGTGTTGCGCGAATAATTTCGCGAACGGCTGCAAAGAGCGATTGCCCTGAAATTGTACTGCAGATGCGCGTCAGAAGATTTAACTTGTCTGGCACGATGCCAGGGCCGGGCGTTCCCTCAGCAATCTGGAAACGAGCGCCGTTGCCTTGCGAGAATCGCGCGAGCGCGTCATCGGAAATTCCGAAAATTTCGCGAAGCACGCCGACGATTTCATAACCAGCGCGCGGATTGGCCATGATCGTCAGCAACGCCGTTAACCACGCGTAAGCCGGGCTTTCACCTTTTCGATCGCTTTCCGATTGGATTTGTGCGTGAAGATCGACCTCGCGCAGGGCGTCCCGCAGCACCGGCAGCCAGGCCTTTCTCGGAGAAAGGATGGCGACTTTCTTCCATGAATCTGCCCGCAGCTTCGCCAGGCCAGTCGAGCGCACCCACTCAGCAAGTTGTCGCGCTTCGATGGCTGCTCGCCGCTCCTCCGTAGCAGTTACATCGACGTCAGCTACCAAATCGAGACGAATCATCTGGCCCGGCAAAACGTCCGGCCGCGGATTCAGCTCAACGAACGCGACCTGCCCGTCGACGTTGTGGAGAATCTCACGAAACGTTTGATTCACGAAATCCAGCTGCGTGCGATCGAGCCGGAAAGTCACGGAGAATGTCACCTCCTCAGCTGCGCCATTTCTCGTCAATCGTTCATGAAGCTGGCGGTAGCGGTTCAGGTCGGCGCGGTCGCGATAAATCGATTGCTGAAAGTCGCCGACCATGCAGAAATGGCCGGGGCGCGGCGGATTCGTGTCCTCTTCCAGCCACAATCCGGTCGCCGAAGATGGCCGGGCGATTTCCAGAAGAACGGAGAATTGCGCCGGGTCGGTGTCCTGAGCTTCATCGAGAATGACGCGGTAATCTTTTTCGCGAATGCGCCTGCCGGCTTCGGAATGCCGCATCAACTCAATGGCCAATGCAACCTGATCGTCATAGTTTATCGCGCCACGCTCCAGACGGAACTCGCGATAGTCGCGCTGCACTTCCGCGGCGATGCAGATCGCACAGGCGTTGATCCATTCCCGCAACGGGCGGAAGGCTTCGTGCCAGACCTGTATGAATTCCTTTGAACCGCTCGTGCAGATCGGGAGAGGGACAAATTCCCCGGTTTCACGCCACCGTTGCTCCCAGCGGCGCAACTCGTCTTTTAGTTTAGGCGCTCTACTGCCGCGAGCGACAGAGGAGTAAACTTCCGAAAAGCTTGCGTCAGGACATCTATTTTCTGGCGATGCTACGTACGAACCGAAATTCCAACGACGCGCCAGTTCCATCAGCTGCCGCACCTGAACGAAGCGCAAAAGCGCCGCGCGATTTTCCTCGCTCAGCGACCGGCCAATCGTTGTCTGCCGTTGCACGAACTCATCCCACAGATTTTCGTCATCCGTGATGGTCTCGAGGTCTGGCGGCAAACCGAGGTAATATCCGTAGTTCGCGAGCAACTTCAGACAAAAGCTGTGGATCGTGCCGAAGAACGCGCGATTAAATGCCGCCACGATGTCGAGTGAAAGGCCGGCCTCCAAGATCTGTTGGCGTGCGCGCTGTTGCAGTTCGTCAGCCGCACGATTGGTATAGGTCACAACGACCAGCTTTGGCAGCCACTCGCGCGCGTTTGCGCTCTTCGCGATTTGCACCACGCGCTGCGTAATGGCGGTTGTCTTGCCCGAACCGGCCGACGCTATGACCGAAAAATTCCTGTTCAACTCCGAGACGAACCGTTCGCGAGGTACGCGATCTGCAAGTTCGATCATGGTTCGGCGTCTCCATTCTCGGCGCTTGCAAACGCCGGGTGCGTTGTCCGCCACTTTTCTTTCAACAAATCGAGATCGACCGCGAGCGTAGCCAGCGGGTACGGCTGAGCGAAGCCGTATTCGGGACGAACCGGCCCGAGCATTCCAAATACGCCGGTTTCCTGCATTCGATGCAGCTCGCGCCAGAAATCTATCTGCGCGATCGTATGGCCGAGGTCGAATTGCGGCTCCAGCTCGCCAGCGGGCACGAGCAAAGTAAGCCGAACGTTGGAGGCGCCGAGCGCGTGCACGGCCAATGCGTACAACGCCAGTTGCACGCCCCTTCCAGCGACAAGTTGCTTGCGCAATTTCTCTTCGGGCAATTCGTTCCTTCTCAACTCGCGCAAATTGAAGCCGCGTTGTCTTCCCGTTTTGTAATCGATCACCCAGAGATCAGCGAAACCAATCGGCGAAGCGGTTGGCTGACCCCGTGCAAGAATCAAATCGATGCGGCCCCGCACACGGAGCTCTTCTTTATCGCCCAACGAAACGGTTTCCGGCGAAGCAAGTTGCCATTCGGTTGCGAGGTGCGACCAATCCGCCAATCCCGACAAATTTGCGGCCAGACGGTCGGCCACATATAAAGCGTTGCTCCAACCGGAGCTCCACCAATCGGGCAACGTGCGGCCGCATGCCTCGCATAAATTTTCCGCGGCGGTGCGAAACTCTTCCGCGGCCTCAAAGAGTCGAGCCCGGATTACATCTGCCGATGGCAACTCGACAAATTGATTTCCGCCCGACGCGTCCGCAGCTTGCGACAGCCAGCGGTGAACCCATTGTCCGGTCGATCGGCTCCAGCCATCGTCGCTTTCGTCATCTGGCTCAACACCAAGAAAGATCTTCATCCAAACGAGCGCCGGGCTTTTGAGCGCGTTTTCCCAATCCGTAACGCGCAAGGAAACGGCGCGTTCCGGAGGTTTCAGCAGAGCGAACTCGTATTCGCTGCTGTCTCCGGGTCGGCGCCGCGCATCGTAAGCTACGCGCATCTGGGCAATGTCGGTGGAATCGGTTGTCTTCTTTTCAGGAAAAATCTTTGAATTCGTTAGCCAGGAGCGTGTCGTTTCCTCAAGCGTATGCATCACTTCTTGCGAGACCGCTTTTCCGCGGGCCGCAAAGTAAAGACGCGAAAAAAAATCGCTCGGATTCCACGTCCGTTCCGGAGCAGCGTCCTGAAACAAATTTACCGTGACACCGATTTTCTCCCGGGCCGATTCGATTAGATTGAAGTATTGGCGCCGCGCGATTTCACGTTGCTCGGCTACGCCCAAAAAAAGCGTCTTTCCTTCATCAACGCTCCATTGCCCTTCGCCGTGCCGGCCTTGCCGGATAGCGCTCCGGTTCAATCGCCGGATGCCACGGTTTAAACCGGCAATTTCCGCCTCGCGAATGAAACTCGATTCGTCATCGCGCGCCGGCCATTCGCCCTCATTTAAACCGGCGAAAATCAGATGCGACCAATCCTGCCCTTCTGCGGCAGGGTAGCGCAGCAGTTGGACACGACTGTAGGAATGATTGCCGAATTCGTCGCGATCAATGGCGGACGCGCAGATTATTTCTGCCAACCAACGAAGATAACTTCGCCGCGAAATCCGCTCGGCGATGACGCCGCTCCAATTTCTGCTCAAACGATCGACCTCCGACCATCTTTCCGTCCATCCGAAAAGGTCGAAAATTTTGCGCGACTCCAAAAGCAAATTCGACATCGTCCCGCGTTCGGGCAGGAAGTGCAGCGCATTCAGTTCTTGAGCGACGCGTGCCGAAAGCTCGTGGTGGGTTTGCCGCGCACAGTATTCACGCAGCACGTGAATGTCGTCGATCAGAACATCGTCATACGCGCCGCGCAGCGTTTTTTCGATGTCGTCGATCGAGATGCCGGCAACCCCGAAGGCTTCCGGGGCTTCGTTTCCAAATGTGCGCAGAAAGCGAATCAGGATCCTGAGTCGCGGATTTTCCTGCAAATCCAGCCATGCACGCCAGTCCGCGCCATCAAGCGGGTTCGGGGCCGGGTGTCCGATACCGTCGTTATGGGGAATTGTCCCTTGTTCGAGCAGCGTCGCGACCAGACGGTGAAGAGCGCCCGGTCCCGGAAATAAAATTCCAACTCGTTCGCACGACTTTTCGGACAAAAACTCTGCCGTGAGTGCGACAATCGCTCTTGCTTGTTCAATCGCGTTGCGCCCGACGAGAAATGTGACATTCGAAATCGGGTGAGCGGCGCGGGCTTTTAATTCCGATAGCGTTTCCGGCAGGCGCGTCAGTTCCGCAAGTAAAGATGTCGATCTTTCCGTGTCCGCGGCGATTGGTTGGGCCGCGCCAAATGTTTCTTCCCAGGTGCCGACCCATGTTTCGTCGAGATCGCGCGCTTCATCCCGTGGATCGGTGAGGACGACGGTTGCTTTTTCGGCCGAGGCTACCGCCGCGTGCAGCAGTGGCCAAAGCGGCCAGTGCGCCGCGTTAAATCCGATAATGAGTAAATCGCTGAAGCGCGGCGGCCTGTTCCCTGCTGCCTGAACGGCCGCACGGTCAGCTTCGTGGACCATTTGAAATCCGCATTGTCTGACGAGCCCATGAAATTTTTTAACGTTCGTATGCAATGCGGCTGGCCCTACGGTCTCAAAATTCCAGCCGGCAGCGCTCAACTGATCGATCGCGCGAAGCAAAGGATCGGGTGCGCGCGCGACCGATCTTGCCATGACTGAAACATCGACATCATCCGATCGACGCGACGATTTCGCGCATTCTTCGGCAGCAATGGAAAGCAGCAGGCGAAGATGTTCTCGCAAAGGCAACTTGGTGCCGCTCTCGCGAAGGAGCAGTTCACGAAGAGACGGCGGTGACAGAAACTTTACGCCGAGCAGCGAGACGCGATGTTCGAGCAGCTTCGCGCGCAGAAACGCAGAATGACTGCCAAGCGGCGTCACGACGGCGACTGGTTCCTGGCTCTCAAACGCACGCGTGGCGATCGATTCGAACCAAGGCAGCAGCACGCTTTCCCACGCAGCTTCGAAGGAAGCGCCAATGTGCAAAGAGACTCGCCGCAAATCTTCTCGCGCTTCTCCGTTTCGTCGAGACATCAATTCAATCTAGCAGAACCACGCGCAGTTGGCGCTCGGTTGGAACCAAAGCGAAGTCTGCGCGCCCTCCTTCGCGTTCTATCGAATTCTCATGCCTACCTCGGAAACGACTACGAGTCGCCCTCTCGTCGATCTTAAATTTCACACGCCGGGAGCAGGACTTCCTTGTGGGCAAGCTCGGCCGCGTAAGTAATCGCAGCCTTGATGTGTTCCGGTTTGAGCGACGGATAACTGCGCAGGATCTGGTCTTCGGTCGCACCTTCCGCAAGGCTATCCCAAAATATTCACGACCAACACGCGCGTTCCTTTCGCACAGAGCTGTCCGCGACAGATCTCCGGATCATGAATAGACAAATCCCGCCAGTTCGACATCGCGCTCGCAGTTTAGTCGCCGAATCGATCTATCGCAACCTGGTCAGCGTTCGCTTGTCGCCCATGCGCCGTGTGATGCGATCTCGATCGAGCTTTTCCAGGAATGGCACCATGATTCGCCGTGAGGTCTGAAGCTCCTGGCGCAACTCGCTCACCGTCGCCGGTCCGTTTTTGGAAACAAAATCGATGACTGCGGATTTCATGCGCTCGAAATTCTCACGCAACAAGACCGCATCGGAACCGATTTCGATGACTTCATTAGTCTCAATCAAGAATCGGATACCCTGTTGTGCATTTCTATCTGTCGCAATCTCCCTGCGTGCCGGTGGGTCGGACGGTTTTTGCGAGAGCGCTTCGCGAATTCTGATTGCGGCGAGTTGGAGCTCCCGGGGTAGCGTCGGCTGATGCGAAGCTCGCGCGATCGCGGATCTTCTCCGAATAAAACCAGTCGCGCATAGATCCGAAAGAAGCGTCGCGAAGACATCTTCGCGCTGATCGCGCAGCGCCGTGCGCAGCTTATTTAAATCGAGACCAACGCGTTCAGGATTTTTTTGGTGCGCAGCGTCGATCAAGGCAACGGCGCGATAACGTAACGCCTGCCAGGTCTTCGTGGCCGCCACGATCCCTTCGTGAATGACAATTTCTCTGCGGCGTTGCAGGTGCAGCAAAGCTTCAGCGATCTCACTAGAACTGAAGTGCGATTTGCAAAGAACGGTTTCTTTTCGCACGAATCCGCGCAGTGCAATCTCGGAGCGAACACAAAAATCGACATCGTCTGGTGCAGTTGCGCGAGACTTCAGTAATTTGCGCTGCTCCTCACGACGAAATTTTTCCCGGTCACCATCCGGATCAAGAACAATTCCACCCGCGATAGTGTGTTGTTCGGATGCATCGCGAAGGACGAAGCGATCGCCGAGAAACGCAAAGGTTGGCGATTCCAGTTTCAGTTTGGCCAGCATCTGTTTGCCAGGTTCGAGGGCATCATCATCAAGCAGGCCGATTTTCGCCGGGAATCGCGACGTGCCGTGATGCAAATAAACCGAAATCCCATTCTTGAGTGGCCGTCCGGCCGGATTTTTTGGGATAAGCCGCTGCGATTTTTCAAGACAAACAACAAGGCTGGAACTCGCCCTGCCAAGATCGAGAACCGTGATAGCGTCGCCGCGTTTGATTTGGTCAGGGCCATCGCCGACGGCGACATCTGGCAGATTGATAGCGGTCCGCATTCCTGGCTGCGCCGACTCCAGCTCGGAGCCATGATTTTGAATCGAGCGGATGCGCGCTTCACAATTTCGCGGTTGAATAACGACGTTCTGGCCGCGACGGAGTTGTCCGCCGGTTAATGTGCCGGTCACGACCGTGCCGATCCCGCGAAGGGTAAAAGCACGATCAACAAATAGGCGCGGCTTTCCGATATCGCGTTGTGGTTGCCTCGTTGAGAGCTCGAACGCAAGCGCGCTCTTCAAATTTTCGATTCCTTCGCCTGTGCGCACTGAAGTCCGAATAATGGGAGATCGCGCGAAGGCGGTGTCACGCAGCTTCTCGCGAATTTGTGCGGCGATGCGGTCGGTCTTTCCGAAATCGCTTTTTGTCAGCGCGATCACGGCTCGGTCTACACGGAGATAGGTAAGGATTTGCAGATGCTCTTCGGTCTGCGGCATCCAGCCGTCATCGGCTGCTACTACCAAGAGGGCGAGGTCGATCGACCCGACGCCCGCGATCATGTTCCGGACGAAATCTTCGTGGCCCGGTACATCAACAATGCCAATACGAAACCGCCGCTCGTTTGGTCCTTCGAGAATTAATTGTGCGAAGCCGAGGTCAATGGTGATTTGTCGCGTCTTTTCTTCCGGCAGACGATCTGGATCAATTCCGGTGAGCGCTTTGACCAACGCGCTCTTCCCATGATCGACGTGACCAGCGGTCGCGAGAATGAAATAATTTTGTGTCATATCGAATCGGGTAGAGAGTAAACCCTGGGCCGCCCGTTAACGGCGCGCCCCGGCGGTCGCGCCCTACCAGAAAACTTTTGGACTGGCGCACGCCACGCGGATCGCATTGACCACGGCGTCATCCTGGTGTGGAAAAATCGTGCGCAGATCGAGTTTGAAACGCTCGTTCGCGATATATCCAACGACCGGTGGGCTCGAATCGCGCAGGCGCGCGGCGAAATCTGACAGCAAACCATTCTCTGGAACAATTTCGATCGTAACCGACGACATTGTTGACTTTGGTAAAGTGCCACCGCCGACTTTCACCGTGCCGCAGCCAAGCGCCATTCGCAGGGACAGATCCTCGAGCCGGTTGATAATCGCTGCGGCTCGAGCGCGCAACTCATCGTCGGAGATTTGCAAAAGCGCAATCGCAGGGACTCTGGCCGGCGATTGCTTGAGATGAAGATCGACAGTCGCTTGCAGGACCGTGAAAACCAGCTTGTCGCAGCGCAACGCGCGAAATAACGGTTCGTGCTTCAACGCGGCAACGAACCGCTTCTTTCCAGAAATAATTCCCGCTTGCGGACCGCCAAACAATTTATCGCCGCTGAAGCAAACAAGATCAGCTCCATCTTTTAATGCTTCAACCGGCGTCGGTTCGTGTTCGGCAAGTCCCAGGCATTCTGTCGCGGAGATCGCGCCGCTTCCCAAATCCTCGACGAAAGGAACACGCTTTTTTCGCGCGAGCGCAGAGATCGCTGCTGAAGACGGCGATTCCACAAAACCGCTCATGAAAAAGTTGCTGCGATGGACCTTGAGAATGAGACCGGTGTTTGGCCCGATTGCTTTCGCGTAATCATTGAGCGTCGTCTTGTTCGTGGCGCCGACCTCGCGCAACTTCGCCCCAGCCGCTTCGATAATCTCGCCGATGCGAAAGCCGCCGCCGATTTGGACCAGCTCGCCGCGCGAAATCACAATTTCCGGTTTGGTTTTGGTAAAGTTCCGAACAATTAGCACTAACGCAGCGGCGCAATTGTTAACGACGGTGGCTGCTTCGCCTCCGCAAAGCAGCGCAAGCGCATTCTCAATATAAGCACCGCGGTGGCCGCGCTCGCCGGTCACGAGATCGTATTCGAGATTGGAATAACCTGAACCGATCTCGCGTAGCGCGCGGATCGCGTCGGAAGCAAGCGGCGCTCGCCCGAAATTTGTGTGAATGACAATCCCGGTTCCATTTATGACTGGCTGAAAGCGACTGGCGCGAAGCTCCGTAAGCGACCGGCGGACAATATCGACAATTGATTGGAATTCGGGAATCTCTCCCTTCGCCCGAAGCGTCGAAAGTTCGCGCCGGACAAGATCGACAATCAAGGGTCGCGGCAGATCGTAATGGTCAAGCGAATCGAGAACTTTGCTGACAGCGGGAATTTCTCGGCGCAAGCGAGCGTTTAGCTGGTCGTGCATATCAACGGGCGGCGTCGGCGGCGGGGGACGATTCTTCCGATAACAGCGGCGCAAGGCGTGCGCGCCTTTCGCAAAATATTCAACACATTCTCTAGTTTCGCTTCAGCGACACAAAGCAATAATCCGCCGCTGGTTTGCGCATCGGTTAAAAGAATTCTGCGCGCTTCATCCGTGCTTCGCCAATTAACGAGAACAGTGGTGGCGTAAAGGTTTTGCCGGCTACCTTCAGGGACGGAGCCCTGTTCGATTAGATCGCCGATCTCCTCGCTAATCATCGGCACTGCGCTGGGATCGACATCGGCGGAGACTCGGCTGGCGCGGCAAAGTGAAACCAGATGTCCGATCAAGCCATAGCCGGTGACGTCGGTGGCTGCGCGAACGAGATCACGTTCAGCGAGTTCGGCGCCTACGATGTTAATCTTCGACATAAGTGCGATGACTCTTTTCTCGAGCGCGCGCGAAGCCAATCCGCGCTTGATCGCGGTGGTGGCAATGCCGGTCCCGAGTGGTTTCGTTAGGACGAGCAGATCACCGGGGCGCGCATTTGCATTCGTGGTGACGCGGCGAACATCAACAATTCCGGTGACGGCCAGACCGTAAATCGGTTCGGGATTACGAATAGAATGGCCGCCGATGAGCGCGCACCCAACCTCGGCTGCCTTGGCCATACCACCGCGCAAAATGGAGGAAATTACTCTTGGTGGAACCAGATCAGCCGGGAAACCAACGACGTTGAGCGCGGTCAACGGACGTCCGCCCATCGCGAAGATGTCGGAAAGCGAGTTCGCCGCTGCGATTTGCCCGTAGGAAAATGGGTCGTCCACAATCGGTGTAAAAAAATCAATCGTCTGCACGAGGGCACGATGCCGATCCAGGCGATACACGCCCGCATCGTCGAAAGTGTTCGAGCTCACGATTACTTTCCGGTCTAACGAAATGGGAAGCTGTGGCAAAACTTGCCGCAGGGCCTGTTGGCTCAACTTGGAGGCTCACCCGGCGCATGATGAGAGCGAAGTGAGTTTACGGATTTGCTCGCGCGACATGGCATTCACCTCCTTTCCCGATGCTGGATGCTGGATGCTGGATTTGGCGGAGAGGATAGGAATCGAACCTACCTCGACCCTGCGTATGCGGGATCGACAACGGTTTTGAAGACCGCGAAGGCCACCAGGCACCCTTCACTCTCCGGACAAGAAAAAACGTCGAACATCTAACATCCAGCGCCCAACGTCGAACGGCAGAAAGAGAAACTGAAAGATTACTTGAGTTTTTTGATCGCCTTGACGACGACGTCGAAATCCGGCCAGTCGCCGGAATCGAGTTTGGAATGCAGGAGTGTGCCATTGGCGCGAATCTCGAAAGCGCCGCCGCTCGATGGGAGGAGCGTAAGCGACTTGATGCGCTCGCCGAGTTCAAGAATTTTGGTCGCCAAACTGACGGCCTTCGGCGTGTAGTTTCAAACCACGCAATATTCGATCGACACCTCGGTTTTCACCACGAGCTCCTTTCCGAGAATGAAACTATCGGTGCACAGAAAGCCGGTCAAGAAGTGGAATCGCTCGATAAGTTGTAAGATCCTTCGGTCGCCGCATCGCACTCGGTGGATGACAACGTGATTACGCGCGGTCAAGAAAAGTAGCAGCGGCTGCCCATTCACTGTTCGGAAAAGCGATCGTCACAACCGTGCCGCGATTGACTTCACTTTTGATTTTGGCCGATCCACCGTGAAGATCCGCAATCGATTTCACCAGAGCCAGACCCAAACCCGCGCCGTCCGAGCTGCGCGACGAATCGGCACGATAAAAGCGATCGAACACGCGCGGCAAATGTTCGGGCGCTATTCCGCAGCCATTATCACTGACAGCGACTTCGGAATGCGCCACGCGTGCTGCAATCGAGAGTTGAATTGCGCCGCCATCGGGTGTGAACCGCAGCGCATTATCCACCAAGTTGCTCACGGCGCGACCAAACAAAACCAGGTCGCCGTAAATTTCGCCTTCGCCCGTGCAACGGATGGCGATATGCCGATCTTCCGCGACCGTCTCATAAAACCTCGCGATTTTTTCCACGGCCGCGCGTCCATCAAACAGTTTCCGTCCGATCGATTCGCGGGCTGCGTCAACCCGCGCGACGAAGAGCAAATTATCCACGATTCCAGAGAGTCGTTCACATTCGGCGATGGTGGACTCGATTACTTCGCGATACTCACCGGGTGCGCGATCACGCGTTAAAGTAACCTGCGCTTCGCCGAGAATATTGGCGATCGGAGTGCGTAACTCGTGAGCGAGGTCGGCGGAAAATTGAGAGAGCCGCGTAAAGGAATCCCCGAGCCGCGAGAGCATCTGGTCGAAAGCGAGTGCGAGCGGCTGGAGCTCGCGCGGCCAGCCGGCGGGCGCCACTCGTTCATTGAGATGAGTTGGCCCGATTCGTTCGAGCGAATGCGCCATTTTTCCCAGCGGACGCAAACTGCGCCTGGTGACCGTGATTGCGATCATCGCTGAGGCAAGAATGCTGCCCGCCAGCACGATGATGAGCAAGACGCCGAACTTTCTTTCAAGTTGTTCGTCGCTCGACCGGTCTTGCGCCACCTGAATTGTGTAAGCGCGACCGGCGGACTCTTCAGTTACGGCGACCAACGAATACAGCTTTGCGTCCGTGCGATAATCTTTTGGGCTGCGAATGGAAGATGGCGATCCTTGTGCGGGTGGAAAGATGTTTGAAGGAAGCAAACGATCCATTCCGGCCGTCTCCGCTACGGTGCGGTTCTCCGAATCGAGGACCCTGATCCAATAAGGGGCATGCTCGCCGGCGCGATGGATGTACAATTCTTCGCCCAAAATTTTTTCACCGCCTCTCGTTTTGAAGTCGGCGCCCAAGGCGGAGATCTTGTCCGCCAGAACAGTGTTGTCTTCCGCGAAGGCGTGTCGAACAACGATCCAATAAAACACACCGAGTCCACAGGAAAGCAGCACGGTTGCAGCCAGCGTAAAAAGCAGGACGAGCTGCGACGCGATCGAGCGCGGTTCAGTGCGCTTTGAGAACATAACCCACGCCGCGAATGGTATGGACGAGCTTGGCCTTGAACGGATCGTCAACTTTAGCCCGGAGTCGGCGCACGACCACATCCACCACGTTGGTGTCCGTCTTAAACCCTATCTCCCACACGTGCTCGGCGATTTCAGCGCGCGACACAACTTCGCCAGCGGAGCGAGCGAGATATGCCAAGAGGAGAAACTCTTTCGGCGTGAGATTCAGCGGCACGCCGGAGCGAACCGCCTTGTGTCGCTCCATATCAATTTCCAAATCGTCGATGCGCAAATATTCGTCGTGTCGCGCTGGAGCGCGCCGCAGCACCGAGCGCGCCCGGGCGAGTAATTCAGAAAACGCGAACGGTTTTACCAGGTAATCGTCTGCGCCCAACTCCAGTCCTTTCACCCGGTCACGCACACTGTCACGGGCGGTAAGAAAAAGAATCGGGGTGCGAATGCCATCGCGCCGCAGTTCCGAGACTACCTCCCAGCCGTCTTTGTTTGGCAACATGACATCGACGATGAGAAGGTCGAGCCTGATCGCTCGCGCATGCTTCAAACCAGTTTCACCATCCCGCGCAAGATCGACATCGAAGCCAGCTTCGCGCAATCCCTTGGCCAGAAAAGCCGCCATTTTCTTTTCGTCCTCGATCAGCAAAATGCGCATGAAGCCTATTGCGTCCTAGAAGGGCTATGCATCCGATGAGACCGATTCCCGGTAGGGCGGCAGGGCAATGACCAGCCCGGCGAGCAAGAATGTGATTGCCGCCGAGAACAAACAATACCGGCAGTACGCATGGAGCAGGAAAGCTTGCACATACAGAAGCCAAAGCGTAACCAGGAACATCGCGCCGACCGACAATGTGAGAAATGTACGCGCGCGCGCGTAGCCGAAGGCGGCGAATGTGGCAAAGCTGAATACGCTGAAGTAAGCTAGCGACCCGAATACTGCCATCGGTATTCCAGTGATCCTCGCATACGAGCTCCCCAGCACACGGAAACAATCGGGTGATCCTCCGCAGACCAGCGTCTCGCCAGTCAACGCCTGCACGGTCAGGTAGGCGGCATCGGCCAGCCCCGCCAGGGAGACAACCGCGACGAGCGTATAGATAATGATTCTAAACCGCGAAACCGTCATGCGCGTTATGACTTTTCCTTCAAAGCCGCATCGATGGTGGCGCGCAGACCCTTCGGCGTTTTATCATTTGGCCCCACCTCACGATTATTGATAAAAACTGTCGGCGTGCTCCTTACCCCAAGCGAATTAGCGCGTTCCTGGTCGGAATCCACTCGCGCCTTGGCTTTCTCTCCCTCGATGTCCTTTTTGAATTGGTCGAGATTGAGCCCGATCATTCCAGCATAAGAATCGAACAATTCGCGCACGTTGTTGGCTTTGCTCCAAACGGCTTGCTCCCGATAAAGAACGTCGTGCATATCCCAGAAACGGCCTTGCAGACCAGCGGCTTCCGCGGCCAATGCAGCATTGCGCGCGTGCTGGTGGTTCGGGAGCGGGTAGTTCCGAAAAACGATGCGTAAGCGCGGGTCATATTCCTTCACCAGCTCGTCAAGAAAGCTGGCGATATTGCCACAAGGCGGGCATTGAAAGTCGCCAAATTCTTCCAGCGTGACTGGCGCGTCTGGATTACCGCGAATGTGAATCGATTCGGCATTGCCTTTTTCGGACACGATCTTGTCTTCGGCGATAGTGAGAAGATGCGTCCGCTTTGCCCGATAGAGCATTGTTCCGCTCCCCAGGGTGGCAACCGCGACCACGGCGACAATGACAAAAGGCAGATAGCGTTTCATGAATCGGAAGTCTGCGAAACGGAATCAACCGGTCTGCGCTTCCTTGTCGAGAACAGCCACAGCTCGCGTGTACATATCCTTGGCTTCCTCATGAGAGTTGCCAACCGCCGTGAGCCCTACTCTTCCCAGCTCACCAAGGGCGCTCATCATGTGAAATACCACCCCGGTCTGGCGCGTTTGATCGAAGTGCAGATTGTGCCGCACGACAATGTCGAAAAGATCGTCCGGGGTCAGAGTACGATAAATGGGCGACTCCACATGATCGCTGGCCACAAAAAACTTTTGCTGCCCGCTGGGAGCTAAGAAGATCGCGGTCTCTGGATTGTATGTGCCGTCGGTAAGAAATTGCAGAGTCAAAAAAGGATGCGTCGTTCCGCCTTTTCTTAAATTGATCTCGATGGCGTATGGGTCCCATTTTCCATTCGAGCGCACGACGACAAAATCCAAAGCGAAGCGTCCAATGACTCCTTCTTTGGCGAGACGCTTGCCAACCTTTGCCGCTTCCCGCGTGATCAGCGCGGCGTAACCGGCATCGGCCGGGAACGCGCATCCGAGGTAACTTTGCCCGGATGGACCACCTAGCAGCTGATCATGGGTGGAAAGTAATTCCACCGAGCCCAGTGGAGTGACGCGAAGCTGCACACTCGGACTTCTAAACTCTTCTCCGCTAATTCGCTCTTCCACGATCCCTCTTCGCTCTTCCAGCTTCTTTATGTAGCTATCGTAGGTAGTTCCTCTTAGCTCGAACTGCATCGCCTTGAGGCGTTCCTCTAATGCGGCCCGCTCCTTTGAATCACCGGATGGTGGAAGCCCTTTTAAATCGACGAGGGCATTGCCCTCACCAGAGACGCCCTCATTAAGCTTTACCAGAACTTGCTTGATTGAAGGCTTTCTGGCCCGCATTTGCGTGATGGCTCCAATTACGTCCTCTTTGCTGGCGAGATTCTCATGGCCCAAAGGATGTGGCACTTCCTCTTCGAGGAAGATTCTCCGGCACCCGCTCTTTGTTCCCAGTGGGAAAAATTTTGGATCCGCCCCGTACATGGGGATGCCGAGCCGCAGCGCCAGCTCTTTCTCCCGATTGGTTGTGTTAAAGGGAACAAGGTGCGCGCGTTCGGGATCGGAAATCAAAGAACGTATTCGCTCGATCAGGCGTGGTCGCTCGAGCAGTTTCTCGCTCAGCGGACGCACCGAAGCATCAAGCGGCGAGAGCAGGAAGAGCCGCTGCCGCGCATGACTCGGGATGACGCCCGGCAAGAGAGCGAGGTAATAATCGATGATGCTTGGCAGAATCGTTTGGGAAGTCACATAGATCAGCCGGGCACGCGGCTGACGCAGTAGCAGCAACAGAAACAAAAAGCGTTCTTCATATGCTTGCATCACTGCGCCAGAGCCGATCATGTCGATGGACATCGATGGCACGACAACGATTGTTTGCGGATCCTGATTAAAGTGCTCGATCGATTTCCACAGCGGCACCAGCTTCTTCTGCAACCGATCGAATTGATCCTGTGACTGAGTAATGTCTTTTGGTTCAGGCATAAATGATTCGTCCAACTTCTCGCTCAAAATGAAATCGAGCAAGATAGCAAAAGAACTCCCTGCCCCCAACCATTCCCGGAAATTGCCACGCTGCTTTTTAGTGGTTGAGAGAGTACTGGGCAAGGATAACGAGAACTTCTTTTCAGGCCGCGGGAGATTTTGAGCGAGCCAGTCAGTTTCGGGGCGCGAAGGCGCAGGTGTGCCGAGGCGACTCCGTCGTTCTGGCAACCTGCCAAGTGAAGGCACGGAGCAGTTAAAGCGAATGGGAGTGACCCCTAGGGATGCGGCGGGTGAGTTGGCTTAGGCTTTGGCGTCGGAGTCGGTGTTGGCCCCGCACAAGCGACGTTGCCGACCACCGTATATGTCGCGGCCGGAGAACCATTGTCCCTCTGCGCTTTGACGAACGTGTGATCCACCAGCAGCGTCGACCGCTGCAGGTTTTCGGTCTGACTGGTATCGCCGGTGAATGTCCTCCCATTGACCGCCCCGAGCAAATCCCCGGGCTGTGGATTTCCGACCGCGGACTTGGGTACGACGAGGGTGATCGTCCCATCAGGATTAAAGCCGCTTCCAGGTAAGTCTCCAATTTTCGTCTCCGTTGGAACGCCAATAACCAGACCGACGACTTGGGTGGAAACAGTCCCATAGTCAAACGTGGCAGCGCCATTCGAATCTGTCCTCATGCCGACATAGAATTGCTGGCCCGCGGCTGCGTACGAGTCCCACACCGTCCGCCATCTGCTGTTCGGAGGTACGCTGGCGAGACTGGTTACTTTCATCTTGAACATGAAGTTGGTTGTCCCGGTCGGCTCACCGACGGCAATGTAGTCGATAGCGAGCGACGCGGGAGCGGCTCCCTGGGCGGATTGTTCCGGATGGCCCGGTGGGGTTCGCTGGAGAATTAATCCGGTACACGTGTCGCCGACGTAGGGCGCGGCGATTTCGTTATTTGGGCGCGACGTGCCCGCGCGATTTACCGCCAGCACTTTGTAATAATAGGTCTGGTTGAGATCGATCGCCGTCAAATCGTCGTAGCTCATTTTGGTTCCAGAAACGGTCGTAAGCAGAATTTCACCTCCGCTCGTCGTGCCCCTCAAAATCTGATAGTTTTTGATTGGCAAGTTGCCATTGTCAGCTTCCGACCATGCTAGATGCACAACTGGACCGACGCGGCGTTGTGTCACGAATGGCATGCCAGGTGCCGAAGTCGCCTTTAACGGATTCGGCGGATCGAAAGCAGCGATGAGCCGGCGTCCGCTCGACTGGCGCGCGATCACGGCTGTCGCAGTGTATCCATTACCTTGGGCGGTTGCTGCCGCCTGTGCGCAGTGTCCGCCTGTGCATCCATCAGCGTATCCGACCTGCACGCGCCCCTGCTTATCAACGGTCATATCAAAGAAATCGAGCAAATTACGACAAATGTCGGCACCGCCATGCATCCATATGCAACCGCGTTGCATAGGATCGTTCGGTGTTACATCGGTCGTGGTCCAATGCAGTCCTCCGTCAAAAGTGTTAGCAACGTAAAGATGCCAGACGCCCTGAAAATTGTTTGCCGAACCGTCTCCGGATGTAGTCGAGCCATAAAAGGCAACTGCGGCTCGTCCCGCATCGCCGGCCGTTGCAGCCGGGAATGCGATGTTCTTTAAACCATAAGCTGCCCCGACGTCATAGATGTTCTGCCACGTCAGGCCGCGGTCGGTAGATGTCGCCACGACCGCGTTCGAGCCGCCGGTGGCAGTACCAGCGACGGCGCTGCTGGACATTGCGAAATAGACACGACCACTATTATCGATCGCCACTGCGGGGTCTTGAAGATTGGAGTTAGCGACGGTTTGGCTCGTTCCGTTCTGAACCGGGCGTATGCTCCACGTTAACCCGTTGTCTTCTGAGACAACGACCGACCCCGTGCCACCGCAGCTGTTGTTAGGAAGATAAACCGTCCCGTCGGTTGCGACTTTTACATGGCCATGCAAACCGCCGCACTCTGTCGTATAGGTCGGCACTGGCGGACCGAAGGTGGCCCCGCCGTCGTCGCTGCGCAGGCAAAATGCGGTGACAAGATCTTGCGAGCAATAATAGACCGCGTGCGGATAAGGGGTCGGAAGCGATGGAACAGGCGAGTGATACGGGCCGCCGCCGATTGTCTGGTGGTCAATACCGGACCCGAGCGGTCCCGAGCTTGGCGACCAACCAGCGTACGTGGGTTGACCCAGTGGGTCGAGGCCATCGGTGTCAGTGAATGAGATTTTGCACGAGGGCGACGTTAAAGTCAGCTCTCCAGCAAAGACACGCCCTGTCTGAGGATCGGTGAAGCCGATTGGATCGGAATCGACGAATTGAGATGTCGGGGCCGGACTGTTATACCAGGTTGCTTTCTGCCCATTGGGGGGGCAGCTATCATCGAACTTTATGAACAACGTTTGAAGGTCCGACTGAAAATTAGTTACGCCGGTCGCTGAGTTTGGCGATCTCCAATTGACCCCGATGGAGGGTTCGCCCGCATCATGTCCCAAGTATTCCACGGTGAATGCACTGGGACCCTGGCTGCTCGATGTGACCTGCACCAATGTTCCCGGAGCTTCGAAGTTTTCGAACCCGATCTTGGGTCCTGTATCTTGAGGCGCAGAGGGAATCGATGTCGACGATGCTGTCGTAGATATGGCACTAGCGCTGCCGGAGTACTGAAAAGCTGCAGTTGCACTGAAGTAAACGACGTGCACGGAAAACTGACCGGTGCCAATTGCCGGGTTACTCGGGTCGAGATCGACAACTTCCGGGGGCGTCCCGCCATGCGCCGATTCTCCGCCCGGTACTATTGGGCCGGAATTGTCGCCCTTGTGGACATAGAGGTCATAGTCGCTCGCGCCGGAAGGGTCGGCAGAACTAATAGTAATGCGTGCTTTCTTGCCGTTCCAATCAGCCGGCGTGCCGGACAAGGTGAGAGTAAATGTATCGCAGGTTACGCCCTCAACGCACGTACTCTCGTCCAATGAACCGCCGCCGGTCGCTGTCCCGACCCAATTCACGGTCGGGCCGCCGGGATTAAGTATGCCGGCGCTGGGCGTTGCCGATCGCAAGCTGGGCGCTAAGAGTGCGACTACAACGAGAATACCGCCGGTTATCAGTAAGAGTGTGCCGACAGTGACACGAGCTGTTATAGAAAGGGAGGTTTTTTTCATAGAAAACTCGATGGTTTACGGTTAATGCGGCATGGCTTAGTTCCGCCTTCGCTAGTTAATCGAGTACGAAAAGAGAAACGGCTGTAGGTGCGCTCCAAATTTCCATGCAGCTTGCAACGAGGTTGTTACAAGCGATCGAGAGCCTTTTGGGCCAGCGCCTTCGATTTCTCGATCTTGGCCTCTTCGTTATTCGTTCCGCCGAGGCCGATACGGATGAAAGCATTCTTCTTTAAGACATAGAGTGCGCCGCCCATGGGATTACTGGCCCAATAGGCTTCTTCACCGATGCTCTTGATCTTTTTCGGTGGAATGGATTCTTTTTCCTCGCCTCCCCTGCGCGCCTGGTCGCGGACACTTTCTTGTTTGTCTTTATCGCCCTCGCTCTGTTTTTCCTCGCCACCGTACCGCCCAAAGGTGTCCTTCCAGAAGTCCCTCGGGCTACGTTTGCCCGGCGAGGTTGGATCGCTCTGCGTCACCGCCAGGCTCACGGATTTGCTGAATTCCGCCGCTGTATAGAAACACTGCGATACGTGAAACCCGGCATCTGAACGTACGCTGCCCTTTGTCTCTTTAATAGGCGATCCCTGTATCGCTTCGATCTCTTGCTTTGTAATCAATCCGCAAACATCGATCTGGTCCTGCGTCGTTTCCTGGATAGTGCTCGTCACGGGCTGAGCCGTTTCACGCTTCGTGCATGCCGGGAAAGCCACTAACAGAGAACAGAACAGCGGGGCCAAAACAATCCAGCGCATCGGTATAAATCCTCAAGGTATACCCATTCTATCTCTGTTTCCGCGCGAAACGCCTAAGGCAAAGTCACGCGGAAACTCAGCCCTAGGACCGCCTAATCACGCTGTTGAATTGGATAATGAGAGTGCGAAGCGGTTAAAGGGAGAAGCTGCTAAGGGTGTGGTGGGTGAGTTGGTTTCGGCTTTGGAGTTGGGGTAGGTGTTGGCGTGCCCGTCGGAGTTGGCGTCGGGGTGGGTTTGCCCTTTCCTTTTCCGGGCGGAGTCGGACTAGGCGTCGGTGTTGGAGTAGGCGCGCAAGATGCATTGCCGACGAGCGCGTAGCTACCGTCGGGTGTGATATCAGACGCATTATTCTGCGACCTCTGTCCTGCATCGGGCCTGACAAAGAACGTCCTCACGTTCAACCCTGCAAGGCCCTGGCCCGCGACAGGCGCGGTGTCATCGAGTTTGCTATTCGAGAGCTCGATGGTGATCACTCCCGTTGTTGGGTCGTAGCTTCCGAAATCAGCATCGCCGAGCACGGTTGGCGTGTTCGCGTTTGGTGGCGGGACGCTGCCGTCGAGTGGCAGAGGCGGGCCGAAATTACCGAACACGAAGCTCAACGCGCCGGTCTCGTCGGACTTCATCCCCACGAACCTGCGGTCGCTTCCGTCAGTCGCTATGGTTTGGCGGTTCCAGATGGTGTACCACTGGCTGCTCGGTGGCACCACACCAGTTGTTGACGGCGCCACCTGCAAGGTGAACGTGAGCTGGTTTACGCCAGGGCCGAGGAATGGCTCGGCAACAAAGAGTTGCTTGATATTCACGCTCGGATCTGGCGGGATGTTCTGGCCAGAGTCGTTATCGGAACCGTCGGGGTTGAGGTCGTTGACCGCGAGGATGCCCGGAAGCACGCATGGGGTCGCTGGCTCGACGAATACCGGGGTGATATCGGGGCAGAACGGTCCCTCCCCAACGCCGTTTACCGCCGTCACATGATAAGTGTACTGGAGGCTTGGATCGAGCCCCGTGTTGGTGAAGTTTGTATCGGGCGTGGTTGCAATAAGGCTGAACGCGCCCGTGCCGGTTTTGCGATAAACTTTATAGCCTGTGATGAGCGAACCGCCGTTGTCCGGCGCCGGCCACGACAAGGTCGCGGTGGTGAGCGCGGCATCGCGGCTTCCAGTCACTGCGGGCGCGCCGGGAACCGCGGGCTCAACCGGGTCAAAAGCTGCAAACATTCTTCTGCCGCCGCTCTGGCGAGCGATCGCGGCCTTCGAGGTGAAGTCGTTGGCGCCACCGTTGATGCAGGTCGGAGTGATGCAGCCGTCATCGTAACCGATCAGGACGCGGCCTTCCTTGTCGATGGTCGCGTCGAAGAAATCGAGCAGGTTCCGGCACGTGCCGCCACCGCAGATCCCCCCGCGTTGAATCGGGTCGCCGGGCGTGATGTTTTGTGTTGTCCAAGTTTGGCCGCCGTCGAAAGTAGTAGCGACATACAGATACCACACTCCGGTGAAGTCCGCTCCGTGGCCGCAGTCCGTTCCCTGTCCGCAATCCCAGTTACTACCACCCGTTTCAGTCCCGAAGAATGTGAACGCTGCGCGATTAGGGTCGCCCGCGACAACCGCCGGGAACGCCGAGTTCAAAACTGGTCCGCCATTCAGCACCGCAGCACCTACATCGACCGAAGCCGACCAAGTCACACCTTTATCGTGCGATACGGCGATCATCGGATGGCCGTTGGCAGCTTGATAACCAAAATAGACGGTCCCGTCAGTGGCGAGTCCGACGGATGGGTCGCGAGTTTGGGGAATCGTTCCATTCAGATCGCTTTCGCCGTTCGTTGTCGAGTCGGGAATGGGCCGGATGCTCCACGTGATGCCATTATTCTCAGAGACGACAACCGCCTGCCGGGCTCCCGTCTCGTGGAATGGCACACTTCCGCCGCACCCTACGTTTGGCACGTAAACGGTGCCATCGGCGGGCGAGACCTTAACGTGGCCATGCAGGCCCGCGCAATCGGTGATCGCATACATAGGGGCGGCCACCTGACTGAAAAGCAGTCCGCCATTGTCGCTGCGCAAGGCTCGGGCTTCCGCCACACTCTGCGATGCGTAATAAATGGCGTTCGGATAAAGAGGTCCCGGGTTCGGTAGCGGCGAATGATAGCGCCCCCCGCCGATCGTCTGGTGATCGATATCGGACGGAATGACGCCGTCACTTGGGATAAAGGTGTCACCGTCATCGTCAGTGATGTCGATCGTGCTGCCAAGCGGCGTGAGTCCTTCGAGTTGAGCGACGAAAGTGCGTCCGGTGTCGTGATCGGTGAACAGGATCG
>JBIOVE010000205.1:0-14071 GCA_044867565.1 Candidatus Udaeobacter sp.
GGCCGACGCCTATCTGCCAGTTGGAATGGATAGGAAGGACTCGCGGGTTTCTCCTCTCTACGCCGACCTCAGGAGCTTTCCTCCAATATTGATCCAGGTGGGTTCTGCCGAGACTTTGCTCGATGACGCCACTCGCTTTGCGGCTCTGGCTGGTGCAGCCAATGTCTCGGTCACTTTGGAAATCTGGCCGCACATGATCCACGCATGGCATCTGTGGAACGCTCATCTGAAGCCCGGCCGCCGCGCACTAGCCAGTGCGGGCGCATTTATCCGGGCACATCTCCAAGGCTGCAGTGGGTAGTTGCGCCATCCAAGAGTCAGTAGGACCAGATTGCCCTCAAATACGACTACAACAGACCGCGTTTTCGGAAGTCGCCTATGTTTCCGCCGGTCGAGCGTTCGATCAGGTCAATGGTGAACTTGAGCAGACAAACTTCCCAGGCATCATCCACGCCTTGGATTACGGCGCTCAGTGGTTCGTTTGTGCTTTCCACCTGGCGCTTTGTACGACTGATCACGGCATCGACTGAATCGCGAATCGTTTCTTCAGTCACATCGGTCTTACGAAATTGGAATCCGTAGCGCAGCACGGCGATGTTGTGCAGACGCTCGCGCAGTTGATCGATATAGCGTTGAGCCTTGTCGCCGAAACCCTCCAGCAACAGGTGGCAATAATGTTCGGGAGTCAGAATCTGGGGACGTTCGGCGTGAATTTTTCCGTTGCGAACCCGGACCTGATCGACGCGGTCCATCAACTCAGAGATGAGATAGAAATTGAAGCTGGTGCTGCCAAAAGTCGCGATTTGTCGCTCGGGCGCGAGAATCACCTGCGTGTTCTCAATTGCGTAATCGAAATCGTCCTTCCTCATGGTTGCTGCGATAATTTGAAGTAACGCTGGCTTATTTCAATCGCTGGTGGGCGAGACTCAGCCGAGCTGACGAAGAAACGTGATTCGTTAAAACGTTATATCGTTCCAGATTCAACGTTTTAACGATTCAACGGTTTAACGCAATTTGATTGAGTTCCGGGACGCGAATACATGCGGCGAAATGATCGTCTCCCCAATCAACCAGCGGCGGCACTTGCGCTTTGCATGCTTCAATCATGTAGGGACAGCGCGGATGGAACCGGCAACCGATCGGCGGATTCATCGGCGAAGGCGGATCGCCCGGAAGCACAATGCGCTTGCGCACATGCTCGCGCGTGGGATCGACAATTGGAACAGCACTGATGAGCGCCTTTGTGTAGGGATGCAACGGCTTCTCCAAAACCGCGCGAGCCTCGCCGAGTTCGACAATCTTGCCGAGATACATCACCGCGATTCGATCGGAGATGTGTTTCACGACTGAGAGATCATGCGAAATGAAGATGATCGTCAGCTTCATCTCGTGTCGAAGTTGAGCGAGTAAATTGATGATCTGCGCCTGGATGGAGACATCGAGCGCGGAAACGGGCTCGTCCGCGATAATCAATTTCGGCTCGACGGCAAGAGTGCGCGCGATGGCGATGCGCTGTCGTTGTCCGCCGGAAAACTCGTGCGGATATTTCTTCATCGTGCGCGGCAGCAAACCAACTCTGCGCATCAGTGCGGAGACCCGCGAGTGCAGTTCGCCGCGAGGGACTTTTTTGTGAGTGCGCATCGCTTCCGCGAGCGTATCGAACACGTTCATGCGAGGATTGAGCGACGCGTATGGGTCCTGGAAGATTATTTGAAAATCGCTGCGCGCCCGGCGCAACTCCCGGCCATGCAGCTGATTCAAGTTGCGTCCCTCGAGAACGACCGTCCCGGACGTTGGGGGGATCAACTGAACGATCGTGCGGCCGAGCGTGGATTTGCCGCAGCCAGATTCTCCCACCACGCCGAGAACCTCACCTTCTTTGATCGACAAGGACACGCCATCGACGGCCCGCACCATTCCAAGGCGACGTTTAAAAATCAATCCCGCGTCGACAGGGAAATGCGTCTGCAACCCTTCGATCTCAAGAAACGCGCCCGGCATTTGGCAAGAGGCAGATGTACTTGCGGCTGTCCTTAGCCGCAATTCTTTTATCCGCGCGTGGGAACCCTGAAAGCATTCGCCGTTCGCGGCAGGCAGGCTGAGCCGGCAGGCGTTCCTGGCCGGTTTTGCTAATGAGCTTGCGGTTGTTGCCCTTCGCTCTGCGGCGATTGAAAGAGCGACAGATATTCGCCGTAGCCTTCTTCTTTTAATTTCTCCACTGGAATAAAACGCAGCGCGGCGGAGTTCAGACAGTAACGTTCGCCCGTGGGCGCAGGGCCGTCATCGAACACGTGACCGAGGTGGGAATCGCTCTTAGCCGAGCGAACCTCAGTACGCTCCATTCCATGGGAAGAATCCCTTTTTTCCACGACTTTCTCTTTTGAAATTGGCTTGGTGAAACTGGGCCAGCCCGTGCCGCTGTCGAATTTATCAAGCGAGCTGAAAAGCGGCTCGCCGGTGATGAGATCGACGTAAATTCCAGGCTGGTGATTGTCCCAGTAGGCGTTTTGAAATGGCGTCTCCGTGTCGCCTTCGCGCGTCACGCGATACTGATCTTTCGTTAGCTCCCTTCGCAACTCGGCATCACTGGGAATTGCTTTTGTCGGATTCATTCTCTCAGCCTCCTTTTTTTGCCCTTGAGCATAGCCAAACAAGATCGAGCCGACAACTACAACGATGGCCCCGAGCAGCCCAATCCACAATGTCTTATGCGAGCCGTGCTTGTGTGTTAATCGTGTGCTGTTCATACCCTGAATTTGATCGGTCCCTTCAGCAGTTAGCAGTCTACTTTACGCGCGACTGCGTTCTGTCGCAAATGCGCAGGCGGGAGATCGATCTCCTTTAATTGAATTCGTAAGCAAGCCGAAAAGTGGTCGGGCGCAACTTCCTTCAAGGCGATTGTCGATGTTACGCATTTTTCCTGAGCAAATTCACAGCGCGGCGCGAACGGACAACCTGGAATCGGTTTCGAGAGATCAGGTGGAGAACCCGGGATCGTGTAAAGCTGCTCGCCTTTTTCATGAAGCGCGGGAATGGCTTTTTGCAGCGCCTGATTATAAGGATGTTTCGGTTCGTAAAAAATCTGCGCGATGGATGCACTTTCCACGATTCGGCCCGCATACATGACCAGCACGCGATCGCAAAAACCCGAAACGATACCGATATCGTGAGTGATGAAGATCACCGCAGTGCCGAGGTCGTGTTGCATCTTGCGAATCAGTTCTAGAATTTGCGCCTGCACCGTCACGTCTAGCGCCGTCGTCGGTTCGTCGGCAATCAAGAGCGCCGGCTTCGTGATCAAAGCTGCCGCAATCATGACGCGCTGACGCATCCCTCCGGAAAACTCATGCGGAAAGGAGCGCATTGCTCGCTCGGGGTCCTGGATTCCGACTTCGCGCAAAGCGGCAACCCCGCGTTGCCGGGCTTCGTTATGCGAAATTTTTTCGTGAATGATGAGCGGCTCGATTACCTGATCCCCGATTCGCATGTAAGGATTGAGCGACGACATCGGGTCCTGAAAAATCATCGAGATCCGGTTGCCGCGAATTGCCTGTAATTGTTGATCTTCACAGTGCAACAGATCGAGTTCGCCGAAATCCGCGCGACCGCTCTCGATTCGCCCGGGAGGCGAGGGGATTAGACGCAACAGCGAAAGACATGCCACTGATTTGCCTGATCCCGATTCGCCGACAATACCGAGCGTTTCGCCCGCGTTGATCGAGAACGAGACATCATCGACCGCGCGAACGATTCCTGCGCGCGTGTGAAAATAAGTCCGTAGATTTTCGACGCGAAGCAGCGTTGCCATTACGTGATCGGTGAGAGGTGAAAGGTGAGAGGCAGATGGAAAGTTACTCCTCACTTCTCACTATTCACGTCTCACTAATCTTTCGAAGCGCGCGGATCGAGTGCGTCACGTAATCCGTCGCCGAGAAAATTGAGTGAGAAAAGAGTGAGCGCGAGAATTAATCCGGGGTAGATCAGCAGCCACGGAAACTCCTCCATCACTTCCGCGCCTTCTTTGATGAGCACGCCCCAGGAACTCATGGGCGGTTGCACGCCGAGACCGAGAAAGCTCAGGAAGGCTTCGAGCAACATCACCGCCGGGACGGTTAATGTGACGTAAACAATGATTGGCCCGAGTGTGTTTGGAATCATATGTCGAAAGATGATCCGCGGCTTGGAAAGGCCCAGCGCTTCTGCAGCTTCGATAAACTCCTGACGTCGTAACGAGAGCACCTGACCGCGAACGATCCGGGCCATCGTCAGCCATTGCACCGCCCCGATTGCCACGAAGAGCAGTACAAATTTGCGGCCAAAAAAAACCATGAGCAGGATGACGAACACGGTAAAAGGGAGCGCGAAAATGATATCGACAATGCGCATCATCAATATGTCGATCTTGCCGCCAAGGAAACCCGAGATCGCTCCGTAAAATACACCGATGACCAGGGCGACCGCGGTTGCGCAAAAACCGACCGACATCGAGACTCGGCCGCCATACAAGATTCTCACAAACAGATCGCGGCCGAGCGTGTCCGTCCCAAGCCAATGACGTGCACCAGGTGGTATCGCGCCAAGCTGAAGATTTTGCGTCTCGTAGGATTGCTTCAGAAAAAACGGCCCGATAAATGCAGCGAGCGCAATCAGGATCAGAATGACGGCGCTGATAACCGCCATTTTATTTTTTCCCAGGCGTTGCATCGCGTCGCTCCAAAGCGACGTTCCGCGTTCGGCTTCTTCGAGCGCCTGTTCGGTTGCAATGGGCTCCCCGGCAGTGGTCATTCGAATTTTTGTTTCGGGTCCATCCAAACGAGCACGACGTCCACAATCAAATTAAAGACGACGATGAAGCTTGCGTAGAAGAGCACCGCGCCCAGCACCAGCGTGTAATCGCGATTGAACGCAGCGTTGACGAAATAGCGTCCAAGTCCTGGAATTTGGAAAATTGTCTCGACTGCAAACGATCCCGTTACGAGGGCGGCGGCCGCCGGCCCCAGGTAATTCACCACGGGAAGCAATCCGCCTCGCAGCGCATGCTTCAGAATCACGCGCAAATTGGACGCCCCTTTCGCGCGTGCCGTGCGAATGAAATCCTGCGAGAGAATTTCCAGCATCCCGCCGCGGGTCAGACGTGCAATATAAGCAGCGTACAATGCTCCAAGGGTGAGAGACGGCAGGATGCGATCAATCGGGTGTTCCCAGCCGGAGACGTGCAGCCAGTTGAGCTTCAGCGCGAAGATCAGAACGAGGAGCGGACCGAGCACAAAATTCGGAACAGAAATTCCCACCATGGCGAACGAGCTGGCGATGTAATCAGCCGCACTGTTTGGTCGCAGGGAAGCAATCACGCCGGCGGCGAGTCCCAGCGCCAAAGCAATCAACAACGACCAAAATGCCAGCTCGGCGGATATTGGAAACGATTCCGCGATCAATTCGTTAACCGTGCGGTTTGCGTAACGAAACGACGGCCCCAGGTCGCCGTGCAGTGCGTTGCCGAGCCAACGGAAATATTGCCGGTAAACCGGCAGATTAAAACCGTAGTAGCGATCGAGACTCTTTTGAATTTCAGGCGTCGTGTTTCTCTCCGTATCGAACGGTCCGCCCGGCGCGAGACGAATCATAAAGAACGTCAGTGTCGCGATCACCAGAAGGACCGGCACCATTTGCAGGAGGCGGCGTGCGATGAAACGGAGCATGGGGAATCGTGAATCGTTAAATCGTCGGAAATAGCCGCTGTAACCTTGTAACGATTCGACGAATCTCGGTCTACAACAGATTGTCGATGTACGCTTGGCGATCGAACGGTGCGAAATTATCAAGTTGCTCGCCTGTGCCGACAAAGCGCGTTGGAATCCCAAGTTCATCCTGGATTGCAACGACGATGCCACCCTTGCCGCTGCCATCGAGCTTGGTGACGATGAGACCCGTGAGTCCAATTGCGCTTTGGAATTCGCGCGCCTGACTGAGCGCATTACCGCCAGTCGTAGCATCGACTACCAGAAATATCTCATGCGGCGCCTCCGGGTCATGTTTGCCGAGAGTGCGTTTCACCTTTTGCAGCTCGGCCATCAGGTTTGCCTTTGTATGCATTCGGCCGGCGGTATCGCATAGCAGAAAGTCGATCTTGCGCCTGGCCGCGGCCTGATACGCCTCGTAACAAAGCGCAGCCGGATCGGCATTATACTGTCCTCGAATCATCTCGACGCCGAGCTTTTTTGCCCAAATGCCAAGCTGTTCGATGGCTGCAGCGCGAAACGTATCGGCTGCCGCCAGCATTACACTATGCCGAATAGGTAGAGGCGATTGACCCCAATCGCCTGGGGACGGTTCAGGTGAACCACCCCTACCTCGTAGATAACGCGCGAGTTTCGCTGTGGAGGTTGTCTTTCCAGTGCCATTTACGCCCAGGAGCAAAATCACGTTTGGCTTGGCAGCCAATGGCCGGATGGGTGCCGGATTTGCCGGCAGAATACGGGCAATTTCCTCGTACACCACTTTCACGACATCGCTTATTCCCAACAACGACCAGGCTTCGCGCTCTTGGAGTGTTTTGATGATTCGCGTCGTCATCGCCACGCCGAGATCGGCACGGATGAGCGATTCCTCGAGCTCGTCCCAATCGATTGGTTTGCCGGCGAAATGTTGGGTGAGGGATTGAAGAAAGTTCATCGGCCTGAGGTCGAATCGATTCCCGATTTTAACGGTTCAACGGTTTGCGCCACTATAGACGCTTCCCGCGCCGTCGCCGAAGCGCGGCGCTACGGTTGCTAATTACTCTTTCCGCACCGCCTCGCGCAATGGGCGTTTCAAATCGTTCTTCACCCGATCGAGAATGCCGTTCACAAAACGCCCCGATTCGCCGCCACCGAAAGCTTTTGCCAGTTCGATCGCTTCATTGATTGAGACAACCGGCGGAATATCGTCGCGATAAAGCATCTCGTAGATCGCAAGACGCAGGACGTTGCGATCGACCGCCGAAATACGATGAAATTCGTAATTCTCGCAATAGCGTCGAATGCGTTCATCGATTTCCGGAAGATGTGCGACCATTCCTTCGATAAGCGGCTGCGCAAATTCGCGTACGCGGGGCGTGGCCGGACAGAATCCCCAAAAATCATCGATGTGCTCCGGCCCTTCGCCATGCTGAAGATCACGCCAGAAATGATATTGGATTGCTGCTTCGCGTGCTCGTCGCCGTTTACCCATAAAATTAACTGCTACGAAGTTCCGACATGACATTGGCGATTTCCACCGCCGCCCGGGCAGCCTCGCTGCCGCGGTTGATTTTATTTTCCACGCAGCGCTCGCGCGCCTGGATTTCGTTGTCAAAACTAAGCACTACATTGATCACAGGCACAGCGTGATCGACGGCGATGCGTTGCAGGGCGTCGGTTACAGAGCGGCTTAGATTTTGCGCGTGGTCCGTTTTTCCTTTCAAGATTACTCCGCAAGCGATGATCGCGTCGGCTTTGCCCTGGCCTGCAAGTGCGCGCACAACCACGGGAATTTCGAATGCCCCGGGGACTCGCTGGACGGAGATCGTCGCGTTCGACGCAAGAGCACGCAATTCTTTCTCGGCATGATCAACCAAACCCTGCACGTAGCGCGCGTTAAATTTACTCGCCACGATGAAGAATGTGCGTTTCCCGTCAACGACGCGGGGAAGAGGCGGGACGGTGCTCGACATTCGACTTTCAGATTTACAATTTGATGATGCCGGATGTGCCACGGCCCTTCTTGACCTTCTGGCGATCCGCAATCACAGCAGGTGTCCCATTTTCGATCTCTTTGTCTCGAGATATTTGGCGTTGTGCGGATTGGCTTCGCTGCGAATCGGCACCTGTTCTACCATCTCCAGGCCGTAACCTTCGAGTCCGACAACTTTCTTCGGATTATTGGTCAGAAAACGAAACTGGCGGACCCCGAGATCGAAAAGGATTTGCGCGCCGAGGCCATAATCGCGCAAATCGCTTGGATAACCAAGTTTGGCATTTGCCTCTACCGTGTCGAGACCTTCCTCCTGCAATTTGTAGGCGTGAATCTTCGCCGCCAGCCCGATACCGCGGCCTTCCTGCCGCATGTAAACCAAAACACCGCTGCCTTCCTCCTGGATTTGCCGAAGGGCCGCATGCAGTTGATTTCCGCAGTCGCATCGACGTGAGCCGAAAACGTCGCCGGTGAGGCATTGGCTGTGCACGCGCACCAACGTCGCTTTGTTCTTGTCGATCTCGCCTTTCACCAGCGCGAGATGATGCTGGCCGTCGAGCTTCGAGCGGTACAGGTGCAAATCGAAATCGCCGTAATCGGTCGGCATTTTTACGATCTGCTCCAGCTCTACCAGCTTTTCGCGGACACGGCGGTGCGCGATCAAACTTTGAATCGTGCAAATGCGCAGGCCATGCTTCTTGCGGAACTCCATCAGCTCAGGCAATCGCGCCATCGTGCCGTCGTCGTGCAGAATCTCGCAAAGCACTCCAGCCGCTTGCAGTCCAGCCATGCGCGCAAGATCGACCACTGCCTCTGTATGCCCGGCCCGCCGAAGTACCCCGCCATCCTTCGCCCGCAGCGGAAAGACATGACCCGGCTGCACAAGGTCTTCAGGCGAGGATTTTGGATTGGCAATCGCCAGGATCGTAGTCGCGCGATCGTATGCGCTGATCCCGGTCGTCACTCCGCGCGCCGCGTCCACCGATACAGTAAAATCAGTGCGATACATTTCTCGGTTTTGGGCCACCATCCGTTGCAGACCGAGTTGGTCGGCGCGCTCGTTTGAAATGGGCGCACAAATCAAACCGCGCCCGTGAGTGGCCATGAAGTTGACCGCTTCCGGCGTCACCTTCTCCGCCGCGATCACCAGATCACCTTCGTTCTCGCGATCGGCATCGTCGGTGACGATCACAATGCGGCCCTTCGCGATATCGCTCACCACATCATCGATCCCGTCGAACTGAAACGTCTCCTTCGTCTGTGTAACCATTGGAACGATAAAACTACCGTCACCGGCGCTATGGGCAACTCTTACTCCTGCTCATAACCATGATCGTAATCGCAATCGGACACATCGAGCATGAGTACGATTACGAACACGAGCAGGAGAAATCATTCCGAACTTGTCGCCACGATCGCCTCCGGTCGATACATATCGCGATTGCTTCCTTGGAATTCGGCTTTCAGTTTCACTTTGAACTGCGCGAGATCGACCAGGTCCCAGCGGGTGAACTTCCAGTGCCCATTTTTTTCGCGCGGCGCGTGCTCAAAACCGACGATGAAATGCACGGCGTCATCACGCACTTTGTTCGTCGCAAGTTTCGGTTCGAAATAAAACGCGCGGAAGCCGCTGTCGCGACTCCCGGCAGCGTAGAGTTTCGGGTCGAGATAGAAGACGCGTTTGCTCGCAAGATCGACAATCCGTAGGTCGGGGTAACCGGAGCGTTGCACTTTTCCGTCGGCGGTGCGCGGGAAATCGCAGTTTAGACCGGACGTCGAGTCGAGCAACTCGTGCAACGTGTCTTCGAAATAACCGCTCGCTTCGTTGATGCGGCCAATCCCCTGGACCGGGCTGTCTGGTGCATTCATCCGCTTCATCGTCTCATCGCACGCCGCACTGATTTGCCTGATTACGCGCTGATCTACTTCATTTTTAGTATCGATAGCCAGAACATGTTTGCCCGTCGCGCCGAGAATCACTTCGGCGAATGGAATCCCGCGCAATTGTCTATTCTCATTAAACAGCCACGGGATCAGTTGGTCGACCGGCGCTTTTGTACCCGGGGTCGGTGACCTCGGGCCGGCTTTGTTTTCATCGGCAACCGGGGCGGTCGCCCTGCAAATCGCAAGCGCGACAAAAAAGAGGAACGCCACCAGCCATCGCATTCGCTGATTCAAAATCCACGCTCGCGATTGAACAAGAGCAAATGAATAGCCATCCCTCCACAATCGGAACGAGATTGCGCAAACACCGAAAAGAGAAAATGCTACACGGCAGTTTGACAGCACGATGGACAAATCAGGGAAAATCTTTGTCGCCGGTCATCGCGGTCTCGTCGGAAGCGCTTTGATCCGGCACCTCGAACGCGAGGGATTCCACAATTTGCCGAAGCGCGACCGGTCGCAGCTTAATTTGGCTGATGAGCGGGCCGTGCAAGATTTCTTCGCGCAAGAAAAGCCGGCAGTCGTGATTTTCGCTGCAGCAAAGGTCGGTGGCATCAAGGCGAACAACGATTTTCCCGTCGAGTTTCTGCTCGATAATTTGCAGATTCAAAACAACGTTATTCACGCCGCTCACGAAGCTGGCGTGCGCAAGCTTCTCTTTCTTGGAAGCTCCTGCATTTATCCCAGGCTCGCGCCGCAACCGATTCCGGAAACAGCTTTGCTAAGCGGCCCGCTCGAGCCAACGAATGAGGCCTACGCAATCGCGAAGATTGCCGGTATCAAGCTTTGCCAGGCATTTTATCGCGAATACGGCGCGAACTTCATTTCGGCAATGCCGACAAATCTTTACGGTCCGAACGACAATTTCGATCTGGAGACATCACACGTGCTGGCTGCGCTCTTGCGTAAAGCGCACGAAGCGAAAACGAGCGGCGCGCGCGAACTTGCTGTGTGGGGATCGGGTGAACCGCGCCGGGAATTTTTGCACGTGGACGATCTTGCGGCCGCATGCCTGTTTCTCCTCGAACATTATGATTCACCGGAGATTATTAATGTCGGTTGCGGGGAAGACATCTCAATCCGTGACCTGGCGGAGTTGATCTGTGACGTCGTAGGTTTCGAGGGAGAACTGGCCTGGGATGCGACGAAGCCGGATGGCACGCCGCGAAAACTTCTCGATATCGTGAAGCTGCGCGACCTCGGCTGGCGCCCGACAATTCCGCTCCGCGATGGCATCGCGCAAACTTACGATTGGTTTCTGAAAAATGTGGCGAGATGAGCGAGGATTGACGCATGAATGAACACAAACCTGCAGGGGACGCTGTTAGCGTCCCGCGGGAAGCCATCGGCTTCTCCTACAAACCATGAAAAAGCTGCGTGTTGGTGTTGTTGGGGTCGGTCATATCGGGAGCAATCACGCGCGGCTCTACTCAGAAATTCCGGCGGCTGAGTTTACCGCGATCTATGATGTCGATCTTGTAAGAGGCAATGCAATCGGGAGAAAATTTGGCGCCACGCCGGCAAAGTCGCTCGACGAGTTTATTGCGATGGTCGATGCCGCTTCGGTGGCCACGCCGACCAACACGCACTACGAGGTTGCGCGGTCTTTACTGGCGTGCGGCAAACATTTGCTGGTCGAAAAACCAATCACCGATAACACCGCGCACGCGGGGGAACTGGTGGATTTGGCCGGACGTAACGCGCTCATTCTGCAAGTTGGCCACGTCGAGCGCTTCAATCCGGTTTTAAGCGCACTCGAAAAACACCTGACTCATCCGCGCTTTATTGAAGCGCACAGGCTCTCGCCTTATCCGGAGCGCAGTACCGACATCGGCGTGATTCTCGATCTGATGATCCACGATCTGGAAGTCATTTTGCATTTCGTCCGTTCGCCTGTGCAGAGCATCGATGCGGTAGGGGTACCCGTTTTGAGCTGCGGCGAAGACATCGCGAACGCGCGCCTGCGATTTGAGAATGGTTGCGTGGCAAATGTTACGTCGAGCCGGATCAGCCCCGAGCGCATGCGCAAAATTCGCGTTTTCCAGGAGGACGCGTATCTCTCGCTAGATTATCAAAATCAGAGCGGTGAGATCTATCGGCGCGCCAGAGGACGGATTACGCGCGATAAAGTCGAGATCGAACGCGAAGAACCGCTCAAACGTCAACTCACCTCGTTCATCGAATGCGCGAGCACCGGTCGCGAACCGCGCGTTTCCGGGTTTCAAGCGACTGCGGCGCTGGAACTGGCAGTCGAAATAACGAAGCGAATCCAACTGTAGCTGCGGTCTATGACCGCCGCTCGAATGATGGCTTCCAAGACAATCTATTTCGTCGCGGGCGAAGCGAGCGCGGACAATCACGGCGCCGCGTTGATGCGCTCGCTGCGCGAGCTGAATGTGGATCTTGCCTTTATCGGGCGCGGCGGCCCGCAAATGCGAGACATCGCTGGCGACCCATTCAAAAATTGGCTCGACGAGGCAGCTGTCCTTGGTTTGTGGGAAGTGATCAGGAAGTACAGTTACTTTCGAAAACAATTTCGTGAAACGCTCGACGAAATTCATGAGAGCAAACCTGAAGCGGTTGTGCTGATTGATTATCCAGGTTTCAATTTGCGCCTCGCGCGCGCATTACGAAAGCAATCGCGGCAACAAAAAATTATTTACTACATTAGCCCGCAAGTATGGGCTTGGAATCGCGGCCGCATCAAAAAGATGGCGCGTTTTCTCGATCTTATGCTCTGCATTTTCCCTTTTGAGGCCGACCTCTACAACAAATCTGGTCTGCGCACGGTATTTGTCGGCCATCCGATGGTCGAGAGATTGCGCGCCACAAAGATAGAAACGGAGCGCGATCCAAATTTGATCGGCCTTTTTCCCGGCAGCCGCTTGCGCGAAGTGCGAAAGATTTTTCCAGTGATGCTCGAAAGCGTGCGTGAGCTTCGAAAAGAAAACCGGAATATGCGTTTCGAAGTTGCGGCTGCGTCGAAGGAACTCGCTCGGGAAATGGAACGCTTGTGGCATCGGCATCATGCCGATGAGCCTCACGGGCGGGAAGCCGGTGCCACGATTGAAATCAAAGTTGGCGAGACAGCGGCGATTATGCAGCGCGCGTTTGCCGGGATCGTGGCATCAGGCAGCGCTACGCTCGAGGCCGCGTATTTCCGGCTGCCGTTTGTCCTGATTTACAAGGTAGCATGGCCGACCTATCTGGCGGCGCGACTCGTTGTGAATGTGAAATATCTTGGCATGCCCAACGTGCTCGCAGACCGAGAAGTGGTCCCCGAATTTATTCAGTACCGGGCAAAACCGAGCGCCATCGTTAAGGCCGTGCGACGGTTAATAGAGAACGCAGACGCGCGGTCCAAGATGCTTTCCGAGTTCGATGAAATCATCGGCAAACTGGGCGAAGGCGGAGCGAGCGAAAGAGCGGCACGAGCAATTATTGAAGAGGTTGGAGGACAAACCTGAAAACGAAGGAACGGATCAAGCGATGAAAATTTGGGATATTTCACGAACACTCTCGAACGATCTGGCCGAATGGCCCGGTGACGAGCCGTTTCATTTTCAATTGACGAAAAAGATCGCGGAAGGCCAAAGCGTAAATCTCGGTGCGATCAAAACAAGTGTGCACAACGGCACGCATGCCGATGCGCGATTCCATTTCGACACGAACGGCGAATCGATTGAGAAAGCGCCGCTCGAAATTTATTTGGGCCGCGCGGTAGTTGTCGATCTTGCGGGAGCTTTTTTGCAATCGAAAGAAAAACACCTGATCACAATTGAAGATTTCCGGCCGCACGCTGAAGAGATTGCGGAGACGTCGCGGCTTCTCGTAAAAACTGGTCGATGGAGCAACTCGGCAGTTTTCCCAAATCAAATTCCGGTGATCGCAGCAGATGTCCCTTCGTGGCTGCAGAAAAATGGGGTGAAGCTGTTGGGATTGGATGTGCCATCCGTGGACGAGATCGATTCCAAGTCTTTGCAAAATCATCACGCGCTCGCCCTGGCCGGTGTTGCGATTGTTGAATCTCTCGATCTGAATGGGGTGGGAAGCGGCATTTATAATTTTGCGGCGTTGCCTCTGAAAATCGCCAGCGGCGATGGCGCGCCAGTACGCGCCGTACTCTGGCGCGACTAGACGGACTGCGAAATATGGTGCGTCCGAGTGTCATTCCGAGCGGCGCGAAGCGTAGTCTCCCGCTGCTGCGGGGTTACTGTTCGCAATGAGAGATGTCTCGACCCATTCGACTTCGCTCAGGGCAGGACCTTCGCTCGACATGACAAAAAGTCTGCTCGAGAACAAACGCACACTTTGGGTAGCTGCCGGCCTAACGATGCTGCTTTTCGCGATCGCGAATCTGCCGTGGCAGCTCGACGATTACGATCAGGCGAAGCAGGCCTTTACTTCCTTCGAGATG
>JBIOVE010000206.1:0-6603 GCA_044867565.1 Candidatus Udaeobacter sp.
ATCAAACTCGGGGTTGAATGTCGGCGCGGCTTTGAAGAAATCCCGACCGAGCGCGAATTGCCAGCCCTGCTCGATGAGATGGACTCTCCGCAACTCGGCTACTGGCACGACTTCGGTCATGCTCAAATCAAAGAAAACCTGGCGTTTCTGGATCATGCTGAGTGGCTGCGCGCGATTGGCCCGCGCACGTTCGGCTGCCACGTGCAAGACTGCATCTGGCCTGCGCAAGATCATCAACCGCCCTTTGCCGGAGATATCGACCTTGAAAAGCTTGTTCCGCTCCTGCCCGCAGATTGCTTATTTGTCTGGGAAATGAGCCCACGCAAGAAAGCCGATCAAATTCGGCGCTCGGTTCAAGTTTGGAAGGAACGGTTCGGCGAATGAAAAAAATCCTGGTTACACTTTTCCAGCTCGCCGTCACGATCGCGGTGCTTTACTGGGTTTATCATGATCCCAACAGGCGTGCGCAGATGGCGGAGGCGATCCGGAACGCCCAATATCACTGGGTTGTAATCGGCATCCTGGCATATGTGGTCGTAGAAATTAGTGCTGCGTTTCGCTGGCACGTTCTGCTGAAGGTCCAGAATATTCATCTGAGTTTTCCGCGTCTCTCGGGCTTGTTCTTAATCGGCATGTTTTACAACCAGTTTCTGCCCGGCGGAACCGGCGGCGACATCATGAAAAGCTATTATCTGCTCAAGGAAACGCCCGATAAGAAAGCCGGCGCGTTGCTCGCTGTCGTGTTCGACCGCTTCATCGGTCTTGTTGCCCTAGTCGCCATCACCGGAACGCTCATCGGTTTACGCTATGATTTCCTCGCACAAACAACCGAGACGCGAAATTTACTTTGGCTTTTGCTCTTTCTTCTCGGCGCGTCGGTCCTGGCGTTGATCTCCACCTTTGTAATCAGCGGATTTAATCTATTTCATTGGTTGCCGGAGAAATTTCCTGGTCGCGAAAAATTGATCGAAATTTCCGCTGCCTATCATCTTTACGCGCATCATTGGCGTGCGACGCTGGTGGCGCTCGGCGCGTCGGTCGTCGCGCATCTCGCTACCTTCGCGACGTTCCTCTGTGCTGCCTACGCTTTGGGCGCTGCTGTGCCCGTCGTCGATTTCTTTGCCGTGATGCCGGTCGAGCGCACAATCTCGTCGCTGCCGATCAGTTTCGCGGGAATCGGGCTTCGTGAAAAAGTGCTGCAGATCATGTTGAACGGCCTTTGCGGAGTACCGGAAGCAAAAGCGATCCTCATCGGCTCACTCAGTTTCCTCATCATCCTCGTCTGCTGTCTTCCTGGCGCGCTTGTTTATCTCTTTTACAAGCCGAGCGGCGTAGTCAGGCACGTGAAATTGCGAGAGATGCAAAAAGAAGTCGCGACGCTGGAGCATGAGATCAGCGAAACGGAATAATGTGGAATTTTCTCCTGTAGGGGACGCTGTTAGCGTCCCGATGATCACGTTGGCCAACGGCTTCCCCTACAGCTACAGCCTTGAACCTGCGTGAAAACAGAACACAAGCGCCGTCCCCGCATTTCTCGTCCCTTTGTCGCGGCAACCTTCGCCATGACTGTGGATGGCAAGATCACTACGCGAACTTTTTCACCGGTCGATTTCACTTCACGCGAAGACAAACTGCATTTGTTTCGTCAACGTGCGCTGGCCGACGCGGTCCTAATCGGACACAGCACGCTCAAGCGGGACAACGTTCGGCTTGGTTTGCCGCAAACAGATTTGCGCGGAGCAAGAATCAAACGCGGACAGACGCCGTATCCCCGTCGCGTCATCGTCTCTAACACGGGAAAGATCGACCATCGGTTGAACATTTTTCAGTCGGACATTTCTCCAATCATTATTTTTTCAACCAAGCGCATGCCTCGGAAATACCACGAAGCCCTGGCAGAAAAGGCGACGCTTCATCTAAGCGACGCTGAACATGTCGATCTTGCCGGCATGCTGCATACACTGCGCGCCAAATACAAAATTCGCACGGTTGCCTGCGAAGGTGGTCCAACTTTGTTCCGATCATTGCTGGAGCGCGGCTTGGTCGATCAATTGAATCTTACGATTACGCCGTATCTGTTCGGGGGCGTCAACGCACCTACGCTCACAGGTCTAAGCAAAGATTTCCTGCCGGCAAGCGTGCACTGCCGGCTAATCGATATGCGCGTTGTCGGCGAGGAGTGTTTCTTGACTTATCGAATCAAGCACCCGCGGCTGCAGCCGAAGTAGACCGCTCTTCGCGACGCGGTCGTGGCACGAGTTCACCCCCGCAGTTTGGACAAACAGCGTTCATTTCCTCAGCGCAATTCGCACAAAATGTGCATTCGTAACTACAAATGTAGGCTACTCCGCCTGCTGTGAGCGTCACTCCGCATTTTTCGCATTCTCTTTTCAGCTCTAGCGCCATTGCTTTCTTGTTTCTATTTTTAAGGATTTCCCGAAATTCTCACATTGCAAGCAGACGACGCGCAACATCGCTGGACGGCGCGGGTTACCATCTTATCCCATCATCACGATGCGCAGACTTGCAGGGTTTAATACGGTCGTCGCGCTTCTTCCGATTTCAGTTCTGGCGCAAGCCACCGTCGAAGGACGCGTGGGACTGGCGAAATCGCATTCGGCACCGGTTGTCGCTCAGCGCTACGAGATTGTTGCGCGTGGCGGCGTTCTCTCCACCCAGCCGCCGCTGGCCGTGGTTTATCTCGATGGCTCTTTCCGAAAACCCACTTCCCACCCAACGAAACAGATCGCGCAAAAAGATTTGGCTTTCGTTCCCCCGCTTCTGCCAGTGCAGGTCGGGACAAAAGTGGAATTCCCTAATCTCGATGATACGTATCACAGCATTTTTTCGTACTCACCGGCAAAACGGTTCGATCTGGGCCGCTATCGCCCGGAGGAGAGACCTATCCCATCAGAGGTTTTTAATACTCCAGGGCTGGTGACGCTTCGCTGCGATATTCATGAGCACATGCGCGGACTTATTCTCGTTCTTAACACACCCTATTTTGTTATCACGAATCCCGACGGGCGATTTCGACTGAGCGGGCTTCCTTCGGGCCGTTACACCCTCAAAGCCTGGGTTGACAGCAAGACAACGCGGGAACGACCCGTGGAATTGAAAAACGCCGCGACGATGCACGTTGATTTCCCATGATCTCGTTGGATCAGGCAAACGAGCGCAATATAGCGCGCTTCCGCAGCAGGTTGTGGGCGGCGATAGTGCTTCTTGTTTCCGCGATAACAGGCCTCGCCCTTTATCTTGCGCAACGCAACGTGTCGGCTACGGCAGAGCGCGGTCTCCAACAAAATTTTCAGGCCGAACTTTCCGGACTACATAAAGTTCAGGAGTTGCGCCACGCCGCACTGGCGGAGCGCTGCCGCGTACTGGCAGAGAAACCACGAATTCACGCGGCGTTGGAGGACAATGCGCTCGACCTGCTATATCCAAGCGCAAAAGATGAATTGCGCGATTTGATGGGAGGCGAGGAGCAATCGGCGGAACAGGCGGCGCCCTCGCTCCACGCAAAGTTCTATCGCTTTCTGAATGGCGACGGCGCGGTTCTGTCACCGACAAATCCAAAAGATGTCGGACAATTACACCCGAGGGCGGAAGCACAGCTCGCCTTCAAGAAACTGCCAGGAACCCAGCAAATCGGTTATGTCTGGGAAAAGACCGATGCCGCGGACGAGAGTATTGATGAAGTAGTGGCCGCGCCGATTTTTTCGACTGAGACAGGCGATGTAATTTCTGCTCTCGTCGTTGGCTTCGAGCCATTCGAAGTAACCGGGAAAGGGACCGGTGCCGGAATGAAAAGTGGTATCTGGGTAAATAGTCGCTTGCATTTGCCATCGCTTTCAAAGGATGCCCAAGCTGCGCTAGGCAGTGAGATCGCCAAAAGGGTCACGAATTCCAATTCTGTGCAAAACGACTTTGTCGTTTCGGTAAACGCTGCGCCGCAGCTCTTGTTTTATAAACGACTTAATCCGGATTCGCTTTTCCCACCGGCATACGAAATTTGCATTTACCCGCTTGCTGATGCGATGGCGCAGCTTCATCGGCTCCGCTGGCGGATTGGCGGAGTAGGTGCGTTGCTTCTGCTCGGCGGATTCGTGGCCAGCCATTTCGTCGCGGCGCGCTTCTCAGTGCCAGTTGAGAAAATGGCGGTGGACTCAGAGGAGAACCGCGCGCAACGAAAACGTGCCGAAGCTGCGCTCGCCACCACCAGTGAAGAACTCAAAAGATCGACAAGGTATTCCGCCAATGCGTCGCATCAATTGAAGAGTCCGGTGACGGTTCTTCGCGCGGGTCTCGAAGGCTTGCTGGCGCGCGAAGATTTCAAACCCGAAATCTACGAGGAACTCTCTGCGCTTCTCCATCAAACTCACCGACTGACGGGAGTCATAGATGATTTGCTTCTCCTCTCGCGCCTGGACGCAGGTCATCTCAAAATCCAGTTGGAGCCCGTTAATCTCAGCGAGCTGGTCAATGAATGGCTCGATGATCTGGGCGCGCTTCCCGATTCCCCGGGTGTGAAGATCGAAAAGAAATTTCCGGACGGCTTGTACGTCGCTGGTGAAAGGCATTACACGTCACTCATTGTGCAAAATCTTTTGGAGAACGCGCGAAAGTACAATCGAGCAGGAGGTCTGATTCGAGTCAGCGCACGTCACGCTGGAGACAAAGTTGTACTGATGATCGGCAACACTGGTCGTCCGATCACACCCAAAGCGCAGGAACATATCTTTGAGCGCTTTCAGCGTGACATTGGCTCAGACATCTCCGGTCATGGACTCGGCTTGAATTTGGCGCGTGAACTCGCGCGATTACACGGGGGCGATTTGCGGCTCGTGCGGTCCGAAGACGATTGGACGGAGTTCGAGGCGCGCTTTCTCATTGCGACACAAATGCCGGACGGTACGACTCCCGCCACATGAAGCTACTGCAGGCGCTCAGTTTTTGCCTGCTCGCCTGCACAGTGCGCGCGTTCGAGATCGAAGACTTTTTTGACCGGCTCGATAACGCACTCACCGTCGCTGCATTTGAGAATCATTTCCGCGCGCGATTAAGCGGCACCATTGACCTTGAAGCGTATCATTTCCAACAACCAGCGCCCGGGCTCATCGACAGCGAGATCGACAATCTCTTCAATCCGCGCCTGACCCTCTTTCTCGACGCACAATTGGGACCCCAAATTTATTTCTTTGCTCAGTCGCGAGTTGATCGCGGGTTCGATCCCGCCGCGCGGGGCGCTCAGGTCCGGCTCGATGAGTACGCGCTTCGCTTTACGCCGTGGGCCGACGAGCGTTTCAATGTGCAAGTAGGAAAGTTTGCGACTGTTATCGGCAATTGGGTGCCGCGGCATTTATCCTGGGAAAATCCATTCCTCAACGCGCCGCTGGTTTATGAAAACATCACTGCAACCAGTGACAAAGCCGCGCCGGCTTCCCCGCTGGATTTCATGCGCAGCTTTGAGGCAGACGCGAAGTATGAATTCAATCCAGTGATTTGGGGACCGAATTATACCAGCGGCGTTTCTGTTTCGGGGCGGCTTGGCAAATTTGATTACGCCTTCGAAATGAAAAACACCTCTCTCTCTTCACGACCCGAGTCGTGGAATGTCACGTCGATTGGTTTTGATCACCCAACCTTCAGTGGGCGACTCGCGTTCCGGCCGAACCAGGCATGGAACTTTGGCGTATCGGCAAGCGATGGAGCATATTTTCGCCCTGAAGCGGAACGGACATTGCCACGCGGTCGCGACATTGGCGATTATCGGGAGTTTATTCTAGGACAGGACGCCAGCTTCGCCTGGCATCACTTGCAATTATGGGCGGAATTTTATGAGGCGCGGTTCGAAGTCCCGCGCGTAGGTAACGCGGATACATTCGCCTACTATTTGGAGGCCAAATATAAATTCACACCGCAACTCTTTGGCGCGCTCCGTTGGAATCAGCAGCTCTTCAGTAATGTCCCCGATGGCGCGGATGGTCAGATTCGCTGGAGGCAGGATCTCTGGCGGATCGACGTGGCAGCGGGCTACCGCTTTACATCGCATATCCAGTTGAAGCTGCAGTATAGCTTCCAACAGGAAACCACCGATCCGCACGATGATAATCATCTGGTCGCAACGCAATTGACGGTGCGTTTCTGAACATCAATTTCTTTTGAAAATTATGCGCATTCTTGTGGTTGAAGATGACGTTCAATTAGCCCGGCAAATTGCTTCCGCGCTCACGCAAGCCGGGCAGGATCCGATCATCGTTCATGATGGTGAACGAGCTTTGGATACAGCAAAGGAGACACCGTTCGATTTGATCGTGCTTGATATTATCCTGCCGGGGATGGACGGGTTCGATGTCCTGCGGCATCTGCGTTCGCAACATATGGTAGGCCGTGTGCTGATGCTGACTGCTCGTGGCGAAGTAAAGGACCGCGTCACCGGATTGCAACTCGGCGCCGACGATTATTTGCCGAAGCCGTTTGCCATGCGGGAACTGGTGGCTCGCGTAAACGCGCTGGGGCGACGTTATCCAGAAGAACCGGTAGTCAACCTTCGAGTTGGCGATCTCACCTTGGATCTTGTGAATCACCACGTCTATCGCG
>JBIOVE010000207.1:0-8370 GCA_044867565.1 Candidatus Udaeobacter sp.
CTACCGACCCCGCGCGGAACTTCAGTTTGTAACGGCTGCAAGATTTTTCAATGCAGAACCAAGCCCGAAAGCTTTCGGGGCTGCTCTACCGATTGAGCTACCGACCTGCGCGGGATAAAGTTTGTAATCCAGATCACCCGCCGTCGCAAGGTTGTAGGGAGGGCTCTTCGCCTGCCAATGGTAGACCCCAAGCGGAGCGCTTTCCCTACAAATTCAGAAACGCCAGCAAATCCCGCAACGAATTCTTTTGCCGATCTAATCGAAAGATCGACAAACCCGTAGCGATGGCTGCCTCCCAGTCGCGCTCCGAATCATCCCCGACATGCAAAACTTGATCCGGCTTGAGCTTAATGAGCTTCAACGCGCGGCGAAAAATTTCCGGGTCGGGTTTGTCCGCTCCTATTTCGCTGGAAATAAAAATGTACGCGAAGGATTTCAAGACGCCAAAGTTTTCGAGAATAAAGCGCAGGCGGCCGTCGAAATTTGAAATTACAGCCAGCTCAAATCGCGGCTGCAATTTCTCCAGCACACCCGGCACTTCCGGGTAAAGTTCCCAAACGCCTGCTTCGGCGAAATGTTCGTAGGCGATTTCGAAGAAATTATGGCGATCAAATTCGCCTAGCGAAGGCGCAACCTGATCAAGCACCAGATTAACCAGTTCGCGCCACCATCCTTTGTCATCGTTCTCACGCGGTCCGTCGATTGCAGCACGCGGTGGCATTTGTTTCCAGGCTGTGTAAAACGCGCGATCGAGCTGTTGCGCGTCGAGCGTCAAACCCACCTCGCTGCCCACGAGCGCGTAATGATCGCCAACGGTTTTCGTTAAATAAAAGAGCGTGCCGACCGCATCGAAAAAGATCACCTTGATCACTGGCCAACGTTCAACGTTCAACGCTCAACGTCCAACATCCAAATACTGGTAGGGCAAGAATCTGTCGAGCCGACGAAATCTGTGCAACATTAATTCGGATGCTGCCGATTGAGCATAACGATCCGATTAACGAAAAAATTCTCACGATTTCGGAGGACAAGATCGAAGGCTTCGTGCGCGAGCCGTTCGATGAAATTGCGCGACGCTCAGGTGTAAATGTCGATGTGGTCATGGCGCGCATCGCCGCGATGTTGCGCGCGGGAACGATCCGGCGCGTCCGCCAAACTTTGCTCGCAACTAATCTCGCAAACGGCGCGCTGGTGGCGTGGAAAGTTTCGGAGGATAAGATCGACAACGCATTCGATTGGATGTTTCAGCGCGATCCGTTTTCCGGCCACGTCGTCCTGCGCTCGACCGACACGGTAACGGCAGGATCGGATTATAAGCTTTGGACAACCGTGAAAGTGCCGCACGAATTTTCTTTGCAGCAGCATTGCGAATTGCTTGCGAAAAAAGTTCGTGCAGAGCATTTCCGGGTCATGCCGGCGAAGGGAATTTTTACTCTCGGCGTTGGGCACGTTCGACGAAAACGGATTGAACCGGGGAGCAAATCAGAAGAGCCCGCGAAAATGGTTCCGGTGCGGGTTGTCGATCTTAGCGAGCAGGAATGGAAGGTCTTGCTTGCGCTCAAGCGCGAATTTAGTCCGGAGGAGATCAAGCAATCGCCGTGGGTTGCACGCGCTAATGAAGCTGGCGTCTTGCTTGATGAATTTTATCGCGTCGCCGAGCAGTTGAACGCGCGCAAGATCATCGGCCGATTTTCAACTTTCCTGGAACACGTCAAACCATCTGCTGGCGGAGTACGGGTAACGCGATTCAACGCCCTTTTTCACTGGGCGGTGCCGCCGGGTCGCGAAATCGAAGCGGGTGGCGAAGTGGGGCGGCATCATATTCTGACGCATTGTTATTGGCGCGAAGCCGGACCAGAATTTAAGAATGTCAACATCATGGCCGTCGCGCACGGGACAGACAAACAACTGCTCCTCGAGCACAAAGCGGCCATAGATCGCCATCTGCGTTCGAGCAGCATCCCCATTTCCTACACGAACGTCTTTTGGGGCGGACGCAGCGAGATCAAGCCGTCGGAAATTTCACCGCAAGTTTATCGCGAATGGTCGGCAGAGCAGGCGAAGAGTTGAAAAGTTAAGCCAAAGGTGGATCGACCGCTCCGCGGGCGATGCTATCTATTTGCGGCTTCGCCGCCTGATGTAACATGGAGCCAAAACTCTCTCTGTACGTCCGATCCAGGTGCCGTAATGCGGCAATGGCAAACTTTTGACGGTCAACTTGTCGATCTAACGCCATCGCCAGCGAAATTGCGCGGCCTCGCAGCTCTTTGGGAAAATCTTCCAAAGCCTGATTTACATTGATTCCAATTCCGGCGATGGCGAGATGTGGCGCTTTTTCTTGTGCGCGCATCTCGAGGAGAACACCGGCAACCTTCCGCCCGTCAATCTGGACGTCATTGGGCAATTTGATGGCTGGCATGAGAGAAAATTCCTGTCGGATCGCATCGGAAATCCCTTCGGCTGCCCAAGTAGTCAGTCGCGGGGAATCGTTTATGTCGATCCTGGGTCGCAAGAGGATGGAAAACCAGAGCCCTTTTCCGGCCGCCGATTCCCAGCGATTGCCTCGCTGACCCCGGCCGGCGGTCTGATGTTCGGCGAACAGAACCAGGCCCTCCCTTGAATTTGGCGTTGCGATTTGCAAAATCGCATCGTTGGTCGAGCCGGTTTGCTCGAGCACGATAATTTCGCGACCAATGACGGCTTTGCCGAGATCGGCTCGCAGCTCGTGCGCGACCAATGGGTGCAATACTTCAGCCGGGGACATGAGCCATTTCCAAGCCGATATCGATTGCGCGCGCGGCGTGCGTGAGGCTGCCCACAGAAATATAATCCACGCCAGTAGCCGCAATGCGGTTCACGTTCTTGAGAGTGATGCCACCGCTTGCTTCAAATTCAATATTGTCTCTTCTTAGGGCGACAGCTTCCCGAATTTGAGCGGGCGCCATGTTGTCTAGCAGGATTATGTCTATCCCCTGAATTTCGACGAAGGCACGAACTTGCTCCAAATCATCGGCCTCCACTTCGATACGGATATCTGGCCGCTCCTGGCGAAGCTGCTTGATCCGGTCTGCAAAACTGGAGAGTCCCTCAAAAGTCGCCAGATGGTTATCTTTTACGAGCACCATGTCGTATAAACCAAAACGATGATTGCCGCCGCCACCGGCAAGCACGGCCGCTTTTTCTAATGTTCGCAGGCCGGGAGTGGTCTTCCGCGTATCCAAAATTTTCACCGGATGGTTTCCAACGGCTTCGACAAATTGGCGCGTCAGTGTCGCGATGCCGCAGAGACGCTGTAGAAAATTCAGTGCGACACGTTCCGCCTTGAGAATCGAACGCGCCGGGCCACGCACCTCGATAATCACATCGCCGGCAGCAACTTCGTCGCCGTCGCGGCGAATAAGCTGGGTGTCAATTAATGGATCGACCTGCCGGAAAACTTCCATCGCGGCTCCGGTACCGGCGACAATAGCCTTTTCACGCACAATGATGCGCCCCGTTACTTGCAGCGTCGCGGGCACAAAAAAATCAGTCGTGATATCGCCCTGACCGATGTCCTCTTTGAGTGCGGCGGCGATCGGATCGTAGCGGTCAGGGTTCATGGGTTAGTTGCTGGGCTTGATAGACGCATTGTCCACGCCCGCAGGTTTTCGAATTGGCGTGGTCGTCCTTGATGGGCCGCCGTGTAAGAAAACATCACACGGAGAGAAGACTGGCAAGCCTGGGTGTTGTCGCGCGGGGTACGGTCAGGTACAAAAAAAGATTCGGGCAGCGCACGCTAAGGAGAAACAACGAATCTAAGAACACGTGCTACCACCCGAATCGCCTTAACCTGTTGAATTGGACAGTAACAGTTGCCGTCCGTTCGAAAATTTTTACGAAAAATTCGTGTCTGATGCTAATTCTCGGGCGCTGAGGCGATTACGCCAAGTTCCTGCGGCGGTCTATGACCGCGGCACCTTGGCTTTGGAAGCCCGTTGAGGGAAATTTTTGCGACCTCGAACGCTTTCGGGGCCGCTACAGAAGATTGCCCTGCACGCCAGTGCCCGACCGAGTCGCTTCATCGCGCACTTCCTGGAGGAGCGATTTGAATTCACACTTCTCGAGCGCGCCAATCAACTTTGGATAATCGGGCTCAATTCGAAGGTCATCGATCGCTACCGGCAATTGCAAATGACAATCCAGATCGACCATTTTCCGGTTTTGCAAAATCTGGTCCCGCGCGTTGGCCAGCTTTTCGCGGGTGCGCTCACTTTTCACCTTGTCGATATTGGCGAGCAACGGCTCGAGCCCACCAAATTCACGAATCAACGCCGCCGCGGTTTTGCGGCCAACACCGACGCCAGGAATATTATCCACCGAATCGCCGGTCAAGGCGAGGACATCGCCGATAAGCTTAGGGGGAACCTCCCACTTTGCGGTGACTCGATCTTCGTCCAGCAAGGCGAACGCGTCTTTCGGCGACGCGAGATCCGCTTTCGCGGTCGTGTAAACTTTCACACACGGCCCGACCAATTGATATAGATCCTTATCATTCGTCGCGAGCACGACTTCCATCCCGCTGCGCCTGCATGCGGCGATGGCATAACAACCCATCAAATCATCCGCCTCGGTATTGGGCAGCGAAATGTTTTTAAAGCCAAGGAGGGGCGTCATTGTTTCTTGGATGAACTCGAGCTGGGGAATCATCGGCGTTGGCATCTCTTTGCGCTTCTCCTTGTAAGCGGGCTGCAATTCGACTCGTTTTTGCGGGACACCTTCGTCCCATACGACTGCGCCCAATTCCGGCTGCAAATGTTTGATCATCAGGCGCAAGGTCTTCGTGAAACCGAAGATGGCGTTGGTCGGTTCGCCCCGGGAATTGGACAAATTCGGGATGGCGAAAAACGACCGGTAAACGTAGTAATGACCGTCGACGAGCAAGAGTTTCATTGCAAAAAATCCCGATGCTGGATTCTGGATGCAGGATGCTTGATGATCAAGCGATGGCGCAGCAGTGGATCATTCGCGTGCAGGGAAGGGAATACGGTCCTGTAAACATCGAGACACTCCGCGAATGGAAAACGGAGGGCCGGCTGCTTCCTGGCAACGAAGCCCGGCAAGTAGATGGCGATGTTTGGACAACAGCGGCGGGCATTCCCGGGCTTTTCGACGTAGGAGCGCTCACCGCGGCGAGCGCCGGGCGGCCGATCCATTCGACAACCTCAGGGCAGGCTCCGCGGCCACTACAGAGTCGCAGCTTTGGCGAGATCCTCACCGAGACGCTTCGGATTTATCGCAAAGGGTTCCTGCAATTTCTTGGTCTTGCGCTCATCGTCGCAGTGCCTTCGATCAGCGCGCAACTAGCCAGTTCCGCATTGGGCGCGTCACCGAATGTAGAGCTGGATTTTCGTACACTCATCGCCACGGCATTCGGCCTTTGCATGCTGCTGCTGAGCCTTACGGCGTGGCCTGTCTTTATCGCGGGGATTCAAATTCTCACGGCTGATCTATCCGCCGGTCGCGAGGCGCGACTCGTCAGGCTTTTCCCTCACATCTTAAAATTTTGGCCGCGCGTAGCGATGCTATGCATCTTTGTCTACGGCGTTTTCTTCCTGCTGATGGTATTCGCGCTCGGAATAGCAGTAATGATCACCGTCAGCGGCTCTTCGTTGCTGGTGCCCTTTCTCGCGCTGGCGTTGCTCGCCCTTCAAGTCTGGATGTTTGGGCGCTTCTTCATCAATGTTCTTTTTTGGCAGCAGTTCGCCGTTCTTGCAGACGCAGACGCCGCGACTGCGTTGCGTCAAAGCAAAGAACTCTCGCGCGGCGGTCGCAATCTTCCCTGGTTCCAGCGCCCTTTGTGGCGAGGCGTTTTTATCGCTTCAATGTGGTTCGCATTTGTGCTGGTGCTTCGCATCGGATCGGAGTGGCACTCGATTCAGCAATATTTTCACGAGCTGACCACTGTCCAGGATCCGCAAATTTTACTGCAAACGCTCGCGACAAGCTCGAAGTCAGAGGGCCTTAACGTCCCTGGCGTAGCTATTGGCCTGTTGGAAACAGTGCTGCGGCCCCTGCTCGGAATTGCCTTTGTTTTGCTTTATGTCCACAGCAAATCCGACGTCGATCAGTAGCTCACGCAGCGGATTTCGACGCTTGGAGCGAGCCGTCGCCGAACAAGAAGTTTGGGCCACAACTCGTCGTGTGGCCGACTCGGGTCGGCCAAAACCTTCTCTGGTTCACTTTGCGTCCTGTGGACGCGGTAGCACTGGGAATGCGCTGTTTTTAGCGGACCAGAACGACGTCTTTTTTTGTCCAGGTGTGGACCTGGCGACAATGCGGGCAGGTGAATTTTGGGGTCTTGACCTTGGCTGCGGCCCAGAGTTGTTCTTCGATGGTTTGACCGGTCGCGGTGAGTTTCGCGGTCGATGGGCACCGCACGAGAAGCCGTTTAATGACTGGTCCGGTTTTGACTTTCCGTGTTGACGTCGTAGCGAAAAATCTCATTTCAATTCCATTCTATGCGAGCCGATAAACGATACGCGCCTTATCGATATCGTAAGGAGACATTTGGAGTTTCACACGATCGCCGATCGTGAGGCGGATAAAGCGTTTGCGCATTTTGCCCGAAATATGCGCGAGGACGAGATGTTTATTTGCCAGCGCGACACGAAACATTGTGCCGGGAAGAACGGACATGATTATCCCTTCTACTTCGATGGCTTTTTCTAAACTCATGATATTTGATTGAGCAAGCCGGCCCCGAAAACTTTCGGGGCCGGTTGCATGATTCTTTTATCGGCGAAAATCGGCGTATCGCCGGTTGCCGCCGCCAGATGGGCGCGGGCGCTCTTCGCGCGGGCGCGCTTCGTTGACCGCCAAAGCGCGGCCGCCGACTTCCTTGCCGTTGATTGCCGCCATGGCGGCATTGGCTTCGGTCGCGTCGTTCATCGTGACGAATGCGAAGCCGCGGGACTTGCCCGTCATACGATCCATCATCAGTGCGACTTCGGCGACTTTGCCGTGTTGTTCGAAAAGATCCTGAAGATCGTTCTCGGTGGTCTCAAAGGAGAGATTTCCTACGTATAGTTTCATTATGATTTGATTTTGGAAAATACCTGCCAGCTACAGAGCCGTTCCCGGGAATCGGGTTTCAAATCACCACTGAGAAAACCTCACCTGACGATCTACCACGCTACGAACAGAACAGAACTAATCCAAATAGGTCGCTATTATCGTCTGCCTTGGGCGAAACGCAAACGATGCTTTGGAGGGAGAAATTTCGGTTTCGTCAATCCTGACGCTGGATGGACAACGAACCGCCGCGACAGGGGCGACGTAGTTGAAGCCGATGCGGGTGCGCTGGCAGCGCGATCGACTTCAATTCATTCGATCAAATGTTCTGTGTTGAGAGTGCAAGCTGCTCCGAACGTCTTCCAACTGCGCTTCCTTCTCGAACTCCACGAACAAGTACTTATCGACCAAAATTCGTGCACTAGTGTTGAGTTGCATTATCTCTCGATAAACGTGCTCGCGCAGCGCCACCGGCGTGCCGCTTGGCTCCCGGATGCTTTTGCGATAAGTCAGCCAGCTCGCCAGCCAAATAAAAGGATAAGCAAAAGGCAGAAGCACTAACGAAGTCGTTTTGGGGTAGGTGAAAATAATCTGCTTGATTTTAAATCCCGATAATTTTGCGAGGAGCCGCAGTCTTTGTATTCCGATCAAAAAAATGTGTCCAAGGTAGATCTCCTTCGAAAGCGACGGGTTGGCCATCCAAACCGAGTCTGCTTCATTGGCAGGCATCATTTTAAGGAAATATTCAGTTTCGAACAGAAAGTGACTTAGCCGCGACTGAAGATTCGAATAATTAGGCGTCGTGATAAACAAGGAGCCATTCGGCTTAACGACACGATTGAATTCTTGAAACACCCGGTATTGATCGCTGAAATGCTCGATGCCCTCCTGGCAAACCAGAACGTCGGCAAAGTTGTCGGGCACCGGAATGCCTTCCATGATGTTGGCGCGCTCGCACGCCAATCCCTCCGCCTTGAAGTATTCGGGAAACAAATCGTAAGCGCGCACAATGGCGCCCGCTTGCTTTAAGATTCGCGAGGTGACACCGGCGCCTGCCGGTGCATCGATTACGAGCTTGTCTTTAAACTTCTGCTGATTCTGCAGAATGAAGAGCTTAACATGATACTTAATGCTGTTCGTGTTGTCCTCGCATTGCATCTGGGGTTGCCGTGATGTGAAAGGGACGGTTTGCGAAATTTTCGAGTGTCGATTTCCGATTGTCGATCTTTTCCCTGGCGATGGCTCCGGCGGCAACTCGAATTCGGAAATCGAGTTGGCTGCCTTATTTTTCGCAGAACGCATTATTTTCCACCCAAAATT
>JBIOVE010000208.1:0-10334 GCA_044867565.1 Candidatus Udaeobacter sp.
TCTTTAATACATCTGTCGAAGCGACTTGTGACGAATTGTTCTTAAAGAGACAACAATCCACATTATGAAAAAATCGATCATTCTTACTTCTGTGTTTTCCGTGTTCGCCATGATGCTGCTAGGTTCCTGCGCATCGCAAGAAGGCGAGATGACCACGACCACAACGCGTCAGACTACTGTAACTGCGCCCACGCCAGTGCCAGGCAGTACGACAACAACAACGACGCATCGGACCGGCGGTTACTAGGCCGGAGAGCAGCCAGAGATTCGAAAAGGAAGACTCACCAGGAGTCTTCCTTTTCTTTTTTGCAAGGAACGGCGTCCTCTGGGTCGCCGGGTTCTATTTCAGCGGACTGGAGACCCGCCGCTCCTTGATTGCGCTTGTTGTTGCAGAGGGCGGGTGTCGGGGGTGACGCTCACTGTTTGCACTGCGCGCGCCGCGCGTCTCAGAGCGACGCGGCTACAACAAAAAGCATTTAGCGCGCGCATGCGCTATGGAACTCGGCTGTTCCTACGATTTCGGGGCCGGCTCTTCCGCGGTCTGCACTTCTTCTTCTGCTGCCTGACTGACAACGGGCGCGATTGCCTGGACCTTTTCCCCATTGCGCAGGTCCATCAGCTTCACACCCATCGTGTTTCGGCCCACGACGCGAATTTCTTTTACGCGCGTCCGCACTAACTGGCCTTTGGTTGTGATGAGCATGAGCTCATCCTTGTCCGTAACGGTTAGCGCTCCAACAACGTCGCCGGTCTTCTCACCGGTCTTCATGGTAATGATGCCTTTGCCGCCGCGCGACTGACGGCGGTAATCGTCAAATGGCGTGCGCTTGCCGATGCCGTTCTCGCCAGCCACGAGCAACATGGCGTTTGAATCGACAATTGCAGTCGCAACGACATGGTCGTTTTTCTCCGGACGAATGCCCCACACGCCTACCGTGTTGCGTCCTTGATCGCGCAACTGCTCCTCGTGGAAGCGGAGGCTCATTCCTTCCTTGGTAATGAGAACGATTTCGTTGTTTCCATTAGTAAGCTTGGCATCGATCAGGAAATCGCCTTGCTCGATCTGAATTGCGATAATTCCGCCTTTGCGAACATTGGCGTAATCGGAAAGATTGGATTTCTTCACGATTCCGGACCGGGTGGCGAAAACAATGTGGAGATTTTCATCCCACGTTTGATCGACAACGTTCGGCCCGGTGCCGGATTTTTTAGATTGGACTCGGATCGTCGCTGCAACTTTCTCCTCGGGGCGCAATTGAAGGATATTGGCAATGGATCGCCCCTTCGCGGCGCGTCCCATTTCCGGAATCTCGTAAACTTTTTCCACGTAAGCGCGTCCTGATTGCGTAAAAAACATCAGGTAATCATGCGTCGTCGCGGTGAAAAGGTGCTCGACAAAATCGCCTTCCTCTTCCTCGGTAGCGCCTTCGCGCGTTGACATGCCGATTACGCCTTTCCCGCCACGACGCTGCGCGCGGAACGCGCTTACCGCCGTGCGTTTGATAAAACCAGCATGCGTAATGCTGATGATGCAACCTTCGTTGGCAATGAGATCTTCCATGTTGATCTCGCCTTCGGCGGGAGCAATCTCTGTCAATCGCGGCGATCCATATTTATTGCGAATCTCGCGGAGCTCCTTTTTGATGATGGCAAAGACGCGCTGCTCTTTTGCCAGAATGTCGCGGAGGTCTTTGATCGACCCGAGCAGCTCCTTGTATTCATTGTCGATCTTTTCGCGCTCCAGTCCGGTGAGTTGATACAGGCGAAGATCGAGAATCTGATTTGCCTGGTGCTCGCTGAATGCGTAGCGGCCTTCCACCAGGCGTTCTGGGTTGCGAATTACGATTCCAATTCGCTCGACCTGCGTTTTCGTGAATTCGAAGGCAAGCAATTTCACGCGCGCTTCATCGCGGTTGGCCGAGCTGCGAATGATCCGAATGAATTCATCGAGATTAGCCAGCGCGATCAGGTAACCTTCGAGCGTTTCGGCTCGTTCTTCCGCTTTGCGCAGCTCGAAGCGGGTGCGGCGCAAGACAACTTCGCGCCGGTGTTCGATGTAGCAAACATTTGCCTCCTTAAGCGAAAGGAGTTTGGGCCGGCCATGATCGATCGCGAGCATGATTACCGCAAAGGAGCTTTCCAACGCGGTGTGTTTGTAAAGGTTATTGATGACGATCCTGGGATTCGCGTCGCGTTTCAGCTCAATGACGACGCGCGTGTTTTCGTCGGACTCGTCGCGAACGGCGGTGATATCAGTGAGTACTTTGTCGTTGACGAGTTGGGCAACGCGCTCGACCAGCGTGGCGCGGTTCACGTTGTATGGAATTTCGGTAATGACAATTTGTTCCCGGCCGCCCTTTAGTTCTTCGACGCCCGCTTTACCACGCACCTTCATGTTACCGCGGCCGGTCTGAAGATACTGTTTAATCCCCGAGGCGCCGCAGATCGCGCATCCGGTTGGGAAGTCAGGGCCCTTCACGTGCTTCATCAGCTCGTCGAGCGTGATATCCGGATTGTCGATCTGCGCGCAGATTCCATCGATTACCTCGCTGAGATTGTGGGGCGGAATATTGGTCGCCATTCCCACCGCGATGCCCGTTCCTCCGTTGACGAGCAGATTGGGAAACGCTGCTGGGAAAACGGTCGGTTCGGTTCGTGTCTCGTCGTAATTGGGGACGAAATCGACCGTATCCTTTTCCATGTCGGTCATGAGCGCAGCACCGAGATGGGTCACGCGCGCTTCGGTGTAACGCATGGCAGCCGGCGGATCGCCTTCGACTGAGCCGAAATTGCCCTGTCCATCGATGAGCATTTCGCGCATTGCCCAGGGCTGCGCCATATGCACGAGGGTGGGGTAGATCACTGCTTCGCCGTGCGGGTGATAATTACCACTGGTGTCGCCGCAGATTTTCGCGCACTTGCGATGCTGTCGATTTGGAAATAATCCCAAATCATGCATCGCGTAGAGAATTCTTCTTTGCGATGGCTTGAGCCCGTCGCGCGCGTCCGGCAATGCACGCGAGATAATGACGGACATCGAGTAATCGAGGAACGACCTCGATACTTCCTCGGCTACATTTATCGGCTCTACCTTTTCGTTTTGGTTATACATGACGGCTATGCTTGGGCGGGTGGACACGACGCTGAACGTTCCGCGAGGAAGCGTTCTTCCCAGTTGCGTGAAATCTCATCAGCTTGCCTGATTGTTCTGGGAGGACCGATGCGAGCGCCACGCGGCAGCGAGATTCGTAAGAAATCCAGGACCGCACGGACGGTCGCCTCATAATCTTCACATAGTTTTTCGTATTCGACACGGAAAGGATCGACTCCGATCCGGCCAAAAAAGTCCTGCCACATCTTTTCTTGTCGCTCGCCCTCTCTAAGACATTGCGCGATCAATTCGGCGTCGAACTGCGGTTCGCGTAAAGCAGTCTTTCCTTTCTGCACTTTCCAAAGTCCCGTCTGAAGGGCGCGCGCCGTGGACAACGCCTGCCGGAGTTTGTGGCGCCGGAAAACGTGCACAAAGCGGAGCCGTGGAAAGACATTTTGCAAAAGATCGCGATCGCTCGTTTCCGCATCGCCGAAAACGCGTGTTTTGCGCAGCCGGGTGAGAAAATCGTCCAAATACCAGCTCATCAATTTAAAACCGAAGACTTCGTTTGAAGTCGTTTTCGCGTTGACCATGCCGCGCACGTACGCGGCGTAATCGGTAACCGGATCGAGGCCGTGTTCCGCCCCGTAACGAGGCTCGAATTTTGCAAGGAAGAACTGTTTCGGCACGCCTGCCCGGCGGGTGGCAGTCAAGCCGTCCGTCAGCAAATTGCTCCCCGAACGCGGGATCGCGCAGACCACATAGCAGCGACGCGGATGGCGCAATTTGTGAAACAGACCCCCCATCGTGAATCTTACACATCGAGGTTCCGCACGTTGAGCGCGTTGTCTTCGATGAATTGGCGGCGGGGTTCGACGACGTCGCCCATGAGGATGGTGAACATTTTGTCGGCATCGACGGCGTTATCGTCGTTCAAGTCCACTTTGAGGAGCTTGCGTTTGTCGGGATTCATGGTGGTCTCGAACAGCTCTTTGGCGTTCATCTCACCGAGGCCTTTGAAGCGCTTGATCTGGACCCCGCGCCGGCCGATCTCTAAAATCTTTTGAAGAATTTCGGGAATCGAAAAAAGCGGATGAGAAGCGGTCTTCTCTCCTTCGCCTTCGATCAGCTCAAATATCGGCCGGTCGCTGGCCGCGTAATGTCCGACCTTCAAGCCCTTGCGCGCCAGCTCGCCAATCAGCTTTTGGATCGCTGCCGATTCGTGTAGCTCAACAAGCTTTCCGCGTCTGCGACCGCCATTCCCGCGTGCCGGCGGTTCCCCAAGTGGCAGCAATTCCTGGCCAAGCTCGGCGTCGAACAAATTTAGATCGAGATTATCCTGATGAAATTGGCGGACGGCCTTTTCATCATGAAAATAATGGATGGTCTCCTCATTCCCATCCCGAACTTTCACGAGGTACGTTGGGAGCTTGCCCGATTTTGACTCCCGTTCAGCGAGATAAGTTTCGAAATCGCCGCCGTGCCGGCGGACCGCTTCGCTTAGCTTCGCAAGTTTCTCCAGCGATTCGAGAATATCCTTCAATTGTGCTGGCGTGATCTCTTTGTCATCCGCCAGATTTTTCAGGCGCACATCCTCCGCACCCAGCGAAATGAGTATTTTGTTCAACTGCACATCGTCATCGACATATTCTTCGCGTTTTTTCCGTTTGATTTGATAAAGGGGCGGCTGCGCGATGTAAATCCTGCCCGCGCGTACCAAGTCGGTCATCTGCCGAAAGAAGAAGGTGAGCAACAGAGTGCGAATGTGCGAACCATCCACGTCTGCGTCTGTCATGATGATGACCCGGCCGTAACGCAACTTTGTGATGTCGAAGCGACCTTCCTCTTTGCCGTTGCCGTCTTCTTTTGGTTTACCAATCCCGGTGCCGATAGCTGTAATCATCGCCTGGATCTCATTGTTTTTAAGAAACTGGTCCTCGCGCGCTTTTTCGACATTGATCAGCTTGCCACGAATCGGCAGGATAGCCTGGTATCGTCGATCGCGCCCCTGTTTGGCAGAGCCGCCGGCTGAATCACCTTCGACGATATAAAGCTCCGTTAATTCGGGATCGCGCTCTGAGCAATCCGCCAATTTGCCAGGCAAGCCGCCGCCGGTGAGAGCGCCTTTGCGAATCGTTTCCCGCGCTTTTCGAGCCGCTTCGCGCGCCCGCGCCGCGGTCAGCACCTTGTCGAAAATGCGACGCGCGATCGGCGGATTCTTGTCGAAGTAAGTCATCAACCCATCGTAAACGACTGAGTTTACAATCCCGTCGATCTCCGTGTTCACGAGCTTCACTTTGGTTTGCGATTCGAAGCGAGGATTGGGCAGCTTAATGCTGAGCACGCAAATCAGACCTTCGCGCACGTCGTCGCCCGAAATCGAAGGGTCCTTTTCTTTGAGAATATTATTCGATTTCGCGTACTGATTGACGGCTTTTGTGAGCGCCGTGCGAAAACCGGTCAAATGCGTGCCGCCATCCGGATTCGGAATCGAATTAGCAAACGGCAAAATCTGGTCGTTGTAACTATCATTGTATTGCAGCACAACATCGACGAAGACTTCATCGCGTTGTCGCGAGATCCCAATTGGCTTGGGATGCAGGACCTGCTTGTTCTCGCCGAGTTGCTTTACGAATTCTTCGATCCCATGCTTGTAGAAAAACGTCTCTTTCTTTGGCGGATCGCTGCGCTCATCCGTGAGCGTGATTTCGATGCCAGGATTAAGAAACGCCAGCTCGCGAAGACGGGTTCCAAGCCGTTCAAATTTAAACTCCGTCGTGATTGTGAAGATTGTCGGATCCGGCAAAAACGTGATGAGTGTTCCGGTCGTCTTTTTGTTTTTGACCTCCCCGATCACCGTGAGTTTGTCGGTCGTTTTGCCTTTGGCGAAAGCCATGTGATAGACCTTGCCATCGCGCGACACTTCCACCTTGAACCATTCGGAGAGGGCGTTCGTGCATTTCGCGCCCACGCCATGTAAGCCACCCGAATATTTGTAAGCGCCCTGCCCAAATTTCCCGCCGGCGTGCAAATTTGTCAGCACCAGTTCAACTGCCGGCATCTTCCATTTCGGATGAATGTCCACAGGTATGCCGCGACCATTGTCCCGCACCGACACCGATCCATCGACATGAACGGCGACTTCAATTTTCGTGCAAAATCCCGCGAGGTGTTCGTCGATCGAATTATCGAGCACTTCGAAAACCAAATGGTGCAGACCGCGCTCATCAGGGTCTCCGATGAACATTCCAGGCCGTTTCCGGACTGCCTCAAGGCCTTCTAATTTATCAATTTGCGCCGCGTCGTATTTTTGGGCTGCGCCAATTCCAGTCGAGCTGCGGCCAGGCAATTTTTCGGCCGCAATTTCGTCTTGAGCTTTTAGCATAGATTGAGGCCGGAACGACCTGCCAAAAAAGATAGCGAAAATGGGGCGCTAAACAACTAATATCTCGTGGCGAAGCCGATTATAATTCCGCTAGATGTGGGGCAGAGGAAGAGCTCCGAGCCCAAAATCTTGTAGTTGACCGGTGAGTCCGCGTGCGACCTTGCAAAGCTCTATCACCATCACTTGACCATGTGTTTCTAAAATCAGAAAATGCGATCTGTCATGCGTGTTCAAACTCTCGCTGAAGCACACTGGATTTTTACAATTTTGGTGCTGGCCGCCGCGGCGGCTTTATTCTTTTCCGTGTGGTTGTCGCTGTTTTTTTTGCTACTGCTCGTTTGCACCGTCGCCTTTTTTCGGGACCCGGATCGTGCGGCGCCGGCAGATCCGAATCTGATCGTAGCTGCAGCTGATGGAACCATCACGGATATCGTTGAGTTTGATGAGAACGAAGTTCTCAAGGCCAGAACGCGCCGTGTCGGGATCTTTTTGTCCGTCTTCGATGTCCACACTAATCGCGCCCCAATCGATGGCCGGATCATTTACCGCCAGCATCGAGCCGGACTTTGTCTCGATGCGCGTCGCCCCGAATGCTCGGAGAAGAACGAATCGATGACGTGGGCTTTTGAGAGTCCGCGTGCAACCATTGTGGTTCGGCAACTGACCGGCGCAATTGCGAGGCGGATTGTCGCGTGGGCGGAAATCGGGGATGAGCTAAAAAAGGGCGATCGCTTCGGAATGATTCGCTTCGGTTCCCGAACGGAATTATATTTGCCACTCTCCGCTACCGTGCTTGTAAAAGTGGGTAATCACGTGGCGGGCGGCTCAACAGTGATCGCGCGACTTCCCAACGCTGTAATACCCAAACTTGTAGGGGAAGCCGAAGATCCGGCTAGTGCGGAATCCGCCGCTCCCCTTGGTGAAGAGGAGAGGATCGAGGTGAGGGGATTTGTAAAGCGCTTACCACAACAGAATCCTCATCCTCCCGTCTCTCTTGAGAAGGGAGAGGCGGCAGACCAGGCCGCTGGAATGCGAAGCTCACGGGACTTCGATTATTCATGACCGAACAACCTCCGAAGATATATCTGCTGCCGAATTTAATGACGGCAGGGAATCTGTTTTGCGGATTCGCCGCGACGTTAAAAATTCTTCAGGGTGCGCTGCTTCAGGTTTCAAATCCAGATGCGGCCAGCGACCTTTTCCACGCCGCGATCTGGTTCATTCTCGGTGCCTTCGTTTTTGATTTCCTGGATGGCCGGTTGGCGCGACTCGGTGGTCATGACAGTCCATTCGGCCGCGAATTTGATTCACTTGCCGATATTGTATCTTTTGGTGTCGCGCCCGCTCTCCTGGTTTATCGCATCGTGCTCCAAGAGTTTCCGCGCGCCGGTTGGGTCGTGGCATTTGTTTATCTCGCCTGTGGGGCGCTGCGGCTCGCCCGATTTAACTGTGCCGCTGCAAATCACGCCAAAGCAGACAAGGAATTTAGAGGCTTTCCGATTCCTGCCGCCGCTGGTCTGATTGCGTCGCTCACGCTTTTCATGCTCTGGCTTGCGGACAGCGAGCACCGGTTGGGCAACTGGAAATTCGTGTTGCCGCCGCTCATGCTTTTTCTCTCCTTCATGATGTTTAGCCGCTTCCGTTACCCGAGCTTTAAGGCAATCGATTGGCGAACAACGAAATCGGTCCCACGGTTTCTTATCATCAGCGTGATCCTTGTCTTCACCGTGATGAATTACGAATGGATGCCAGCAGTGCTTTTCCTTTCGTATCTGCTTTACGGATTCCTCCGGCCGTGGCTATCACGCGAATGGCGCCGTGAAATCGAGGAAGAAATCGGCGAAGAACCGCCGGAAGAGGCAGTGATCCGTGAATAGTAGCATCCCCCGAGCCCCGATCACGATTCATGTCGTTGCCGCGAATTGAGTTCGGCCAACACCTCTGGATCGCGCACATCCGCCCATTCGCCGGTCAACTCCAGCGCTTGCACTTTCCTGCCAGATTGAGCCAGGTCGCGAATTGCGTCGGTCAATTCATATTCGCCGCGTGGTGATGGTTTCAATTTTGCCGTGAATTCAAAAATGCTTGGCCGAAAAGTGTAAAGGCCCGCGTTATAAAATGGAAAAGCGCGCTCGGAGAGCGCGCTCCACCGTGCCGCTTCGCCTGGCTGCGATTTTTCCCGAAGATCGACAAGTTCCATTCGCTCGTTAACGAAAACCGCGCCCCCTTTGCTTACATCTTCGCCGCGCTTCACAGTGATGATCGCTTCCACATCGCCTTCCAAATCGACAACGCATTTGTAATTCGTCGGATCCACCAAAATGTCCCCGTAACTTAAAATGAATGGCGAATCGCTGGCGAAATTGCGCGCAAGATCGACTACGCGCCCCGTTCCGTCCTGCACAACCTGGGTTGCATATTGAATCTCGATTTTGTAACGAGAGCCATCTCCGAAAAAATTCTGCACCGCGTCGGCGCGGTAACCGACGATCATGAGAAACTCGCGTATGCCCGCATCACGTAATCCTTCGACGATGTGCTGCAAGACCGGTTTGCCACGTACGTCGAGCATCGGCTTGGGTAGCTCAGCTGTCATTCCACCCATGCGCGTGCCGCGTCCGGCCGCTAGCAACACCGCTCTGTCGATTTTGGTCACCGGTCGTAGTTAGCACTATCCGCAGAGGCCGTCGATTTGGAAGGCGCGCAAGGTTTCAAGAGCCGACACGTCGAGTGTCAGAAACCCGGCGGGCAAGATGCCCGCGGTCCCCACAGACAAGATGTCTGTGCCACAGATCAGATGCGCCCGGTGACGATTATGCCGCTTGTTCGCTGCTGCGAATCTGTTTCGTCGGGAACAGAGCGTGCGGCGTTTGCAGTGGATGGCTCGCTTTCAATTGCGCGTTGATTCGGTTGCTGCCCGGCGACGTTTCCTAAATTTTCCACGATTGCCGCATCCGCCTCGACTCGCGCTTCCTCGACTGGCTCAGCACTTTGAGGCGGCGCGCCGCCAAATTGTCGAGCTGCGTAGTAAGACCCGATTACCAAAACTGCAGCGATCAATTGGGCGACGAGTGTTTCGACCGTCGGAAATACGGCGAACCACAGTCCCATCCACGCTGGAATAATGTTCTCCAGTCGGCTGATCGGAGTGGTCGGTATCCAGTGGGCCAACTGCATCTCCTGCGCCTGTTCGCCGACCATCACGAGCAAGACCACCCCAAGAAGAATGCCGGTAGTGATCAGCATTTTGCGATACGGGAGACGTTGCTGAAGAACAAATGTGAGCACCGCAACTATGCCCGTCAGGATCATGCCCAGAAGCGCGCCTTTCAGCACGACGCCACCGCCCAGACGCAGGTTGTAGCTTTGCAGAAACAAGACCACCTCGAATCCTTCCCGGTAAAGCGAGGTGAATCCGAGCAGGATCAATCCCCACCAGAGATGCCGCGGGGAAATTTCAACCGCGCGCGCACTTTCGAGCAGCGCTTTGCGGCGTCGATTGTGCGCGCGAATCCAACCGCCCCAATAAATCTTATGGAAGAACCAGTTCATGATCACGAGCAGTACGACTACCGCGACTAGCCCGGTCGCAGCCTGCAAATCGAGCGCAGACATGTTGTCACTGAGCGAGCCGACAATGCGCACGGCGATGAACCATGTGATCAAGCTTGCGACAAACGCCAGGCCTGCGCCGAGCGCAACCGGCCGGCGATGACTGCGTTTAGCGCCGACCATGCTCGCCGTGATGGCGGCGAGCACCAGGATGCATTCGAGCCCTTCGCGAAAGACAAGAATGCCGATGTCGAGAAACGCAACCGTCGGGCTCGTGTTGGGCCGCATCGGATCGGGCGACCCTTG
>JBIOVE010000209.1:0-5502 GCA_044867565.1 Candidatus Udaeobacter sp.
CGCGTGCACCGTGAAATAAGCGAACGCCATTTCACCGGCTGAGATGAAAGCCGCAAGCCGGGTCAGAAAACCAAAGGCGATCATGAGCCCGCCCACGAGTTCGATGATTCCCCCAACCAGCATTAAACCTTCGGCGCCTCCCTGCCCGCCGGGAAACCCGAGGAGTTTTTGTCCACCGTGAGAGGCGAACATGAGTCCAATTATCAGTCGCATGATGCAATAAACCGGATCTGCAAATCGATTGAGAGCGTTCATAGCCGTTCAGGCTGAACGATTTCGAGGTTATGTGTCAAGAAAATCGCTTCTTCTGTAGCCGCTTCGAAGGTGGAACGCGTTGTCCTCAACGCGTTGGCAAGCAAGCCGCGGCTTCGCCGCCTAATATTTGCGCCTTCGGCGACTCGTTCTGACATCGCCTTCGGAGAAGTGGATCCACCTCACGCCGCTTTCTTGGCAGGTTGTTTGCGTTTCGATCGCGAGGCGGCTCCTGCCTTCTTCTTCGCGCCGGTTCGCTCCAAGCTCTTCTGCAAGACGGAAACAAGATCGATTACCTTGGTTGGCTTGGGCGCCTTCTTCGGTTTCTCTTCGATTTCTTCGCCGCCAGCTTCGACTTTTTTCTCAATCACTTCCATCAGGGCTTCGCGATAATCATCGTGATATTTCTCCGGCTTCCACTTCGAGCTCATGCCGTTAATAAGCGCCTTGGCCATGTTCAACTCCTTTTTGCTGGGCTCGGTTTTTTTGGGCACGCGCAGCTTGTCACTCTCGGCAAGCTCTTCGGCAAAATGCATTAACTCAAGAACGAGTGCGCCATCTTCCGGTTTTACGCCAGCCAGATATTGACGCGTCTTGATCACAACTTTCGCAATGCCAACTTTTTTGCTGTCCTCGAGTGCGTCGCGCAGAAGCACGTAGGCCTTATCCCCGCCTTTCTGCGGCTCCAAATAATATGGCTTATAAAAAAACATCGGGTCGATATCATCGACATCGACGAAGTCCTGAATGTCCACTGTTTGGGTCGCCTCCAAATCGACTCGCTGAAAGTCCTCATCTTTGAGGACGACATATTTTCCCTTTTCGTATTCGTATCCTTTGACGATTTCGTCCCACGGAACTTCTTTGCCATCCCTTTCGGCAACACGTTTGTAATTGACAGGGCTCAGGTCCTTTGCGCGGAGTAAACGAAACTTGAGTTCCTCTCGCCGCGTTGCGGGATACAAAGCAATGGGAATATTAACGAGGCCGAAACTGATGCTGCCTTTCCAGATTGCGCGTGCCATACAAACTTATTTCGGATGACGGCGCTACGTTGCGTGCTCAGTTCTTGTCATGTCGAGCGAAGTCGAGACGTCTCTTGCTGTTAATCAAGCTGTGGCAGCACAGAACTAGAGATTCCTCGACTCCGCTGCGCTCCGCTCGGAATGACAAGGAAGGGAGCGCGTGGAATCGGCATCCCTGCCGATGGGAAATTGGCTGGAAGCCAATGCCACGTTACGCCGCCAACTCGAGCTCCTGGCGTGAAATGCCGCGCAATTCGAAAAGCCGGATCAGCGTCTCTTCGATCAGATTGTTCGGACAAGAGGCGCCCGCGGTGATCCCAATGACAGCCGGTCCGTTCGGCAGCCAAAAGTGTGAGACGACTTCACGTTTCTCGTGCAAGTTGTAATGCTTGATCTCGGCGGTGGAAACCAGCCGGGAGGCGTTGAGCACGAAATAAGTAGGCAGTTTTTCCTCGCCCATCTCGGCGAGATGCGATGTGTTCGAGCTGTTGTAACCACCGACCACGAGTAAAAGATCCAACGGCACGTCGAGCAATTCGCGCAAGGCGTCCTGGCGTTCCTGCGTCGCGCCGCAGATGGTGTCGAAGAATCGAAAATTCTTCTCTGCCAGTTCAGGTCCATCTCGATCGATAATGGCCCGTTGAATCCTCCGTTGTACCTCCTCCGTTTCTCCGCGCAGCATGGTGGTTTGATTTGCTACGCCGACGGTTTGCAGATGCACGTCGGGATCGAAGCCTGGCGAATGTGCGCCTTGGAATTTGTCGAGGAAGGCCTGCTTGTCGCCACCGTGCCGGATGTATTCGCAAACGTAATCGGTGTCCGCGAGCGTTAAAACGACAAGGTAATGGCCCCCACCGGCGCCAAGCGCGCGCGAGCTGGTTGCTTTGGTTTCCTCGTGTTCGGCTTTGCCGTGAATGATGGAGGTAGCCGATTCACTCGCGTATTTACGGACCCGTTTCCAGACGCTCATCACGTCGCCGCAGGTGGTATCGACAATCTGGCAACCGCGGTCCTTGATCTGCTGCTGAATCGACAATTCCGTCCCGAACGCTGGTACGATCACCACGTCTTCTGGTCCCAGATCGGAGATATCCGCCTGCTTATTTTTGCCGGTAAGGTTCCTTATCCCTAACGAGGCAATTTGATGATTGACCTCGGGGTTATGGATGATTTCCCCGACAATAAAGAGCCGGCGCTCTTTGAAAACCTTGCGCGCTGCATAAGCGAGATCGATCGCGCGCTCAACGCCGTAACAAAAGCCGAATTGTTTCGCCAGACGCACCGTGGTATCCCCCACGGAAACGATTCCGCCTGCGCGCCGCACCTTGTCGACAATGTTGCTGCAGTAGTGCGATTCAACTTGCTCCTGCACCGCAGCCATCACGTCCGGCGTGCGCAAATTAATTTTCTCGCGTGCCGTCGTGCCGCTGGATATCAGATTCGTGCTCATGGCCGTTTTAAAAAAAGCGGAGCGTTCCCTGGCCATTTCCCAATGACCAGCAATTCGCGAAAACTCGTTTGTCTTTAACTATAGATTACTGGTCGACCAGCAACGGGCCCGGCGGATCCTTAAACCAACTCGCAGACATCATTTGCGACCGTGGTGGGTCTGGGTCACGGCTTTGATCGAGCCGGCGAACCAGGTTGCCATATTTCTTGTCCTCGGGAAACGAGCTTGCGATTTCCACCGGCGTGCCGATCCGGGTCAAGGCGAAGAGTCGAGCAGCCGCTTCGCGATGGAGACGAACGCAGCCATGGGTATGCGGCACAGGCCAGACAAATCCTTCGTGAAATCCATAGGCTGACTTGAATTCGCACCAGTAGGCCATCGGATAACCTCGGTCCGGCTCGCTCTGCCTGCGGCGCTCTTTTTGTTTGCTGTAAATGGTGAAGTGGCCGTGCGGGGTTGCCGCACCAGGCTTGCCTACGTTAGCCTGAACAGCCATTAACAGCCGGTCTCCTTCCATCACAAAAAGGTTTTGCGTGGAAGTAGAGAGTTTCACTTTCACCTTGGACGGATCGTGCGGGCGATACGCCGTCACATGATAAGAGCCCCCAGTGGCCACCCGCCCTGTTCCGCAACCGGTGAGGAGCAACAGCGAACCGGCAGCAGCCAGCAAAATTAATCGGGAAACATTACGCATAGATTGCATACTGGAAAAGCTTGAGGCCACTTTGTCAACCATCGGCAAGTCCGATGAGACGGATTCGGCGCCGCTCGTTTGTCCAACAGAATTGCCTTGGTCTCACTGGAGGATCTCTTCGAAACGCCGCGAAGCGTGCGCGTAAAAAGGATACGATCGATCGGCGTCTGCGGGATAATAACGCCAGTGTTTATACATCCAGAGCCATGGGGCCGGGTTTTTCCGCACATAAGGCTCGAACGAATTCCAGCACGCTTGCGCGATTTGCTGATGTGTCATCCCGGCGGTGTTGTCGATCTTCGGGTGAAAGATCACCCGGTAGCGTCCGCCCGGCAGCGGCTCACAGTGCGCGGGAATTATCGGTGCATCTGTGCGTTCATGCAGCCAGGCGTGCGCGGAAGTCACGCTTTTTTTTAATCCGAAACAATCGATCGCAACCCCGCCCTGTTCCGGTCGCACAGTAAGATCGACCAGCAATGCAATACGCCCTTTTCGCCGGAGCACCTTGTAAAGCCGAACCAAGCCCCGCTCCCGCGGGATGAGCTCGTGTCCAGATTGCTCGCGGATCCTCTTGAAGATTGGATCGAGCAGCGAGTTTTTAAATTCCTGCCCCATGATTGTATGCTTAAAATCCAGAAAACCACAGGCCAGACTTAGCCATTCAAAATTGCTGTAGTGGTAGCATGCGACTATTACGCTGCGCTCAGGTCCGGTGCCGCGCGAGGTCTCGCAAAAATTCTCAAACTCTACATAGCGGGAGAGATTTTGCTGCGTCAGACGGGGACTCCACAGCAAATCAACCATGCTCCGAGCAAAATGTTGAAACGATTCGCGCGCAATTTTGCGTCGCTTCCGAGGCGGTAGTTGATTACCGAACGCCACTTCCAAATTGTTCAATGCAACCTTGTATCGGTGCCGGTCAAAGATGACCATTAGCGACCCGGCCGTTTGGGCGAGATGGAAGCATGCTCTCCGAGAAAGCAGTGGCACTAGCTTCGCCGCCAGGAGAAGCCCAAGCCATTCAAGCCGGTAGCGGAGCCGTTTCCATCGCGAACGCATTTCTCACTGTAAACATGGCATCATGGAAGGCCAGTGTGCACGAGAACGACGAAGCACCAATGACGAATGACGAATGACGAAACCAGCTCGAATGTTTGAACGACGAAGGGTCGGATGTATCTCTTACTCATTCGGATTTCGTCGTTCTGTCATTCCTTCGTCATTCGGATTTCGCCATTCTGAGCACCTGTCATTCTGGAACCTCCTCGTAAGAGAGAGAGATGCGCTTGTTCCTGCCTTGTTCTCGCTGAGTGATCTTTTCGAAGGCGCGCGAAACACGCACGTAAAAAGGGTATGACCGGTCAGCATCTGCGGGAAGATAACGCCAGTGTTTGTACATCCAGAGCCATGGGGCCGGGTTTTTCCGCACGTAAGGCTCGAACGAATTCCAGCATGCTTGCACGATCTGTTGATGCGTCATTCCGGCCGTCTGGTCAATTTTCGGGTGAAAGATCACCCGGTAACGCCCCTCTGGCAGCGGCTCGCAGTGTGCCGGAACTATCGGTGCGCCAGTTCGGTCATGCAGCCAGGCGTGCGCAGAACTCACGCTTTTCTTTAATCCAAAACAGTCGATCACCACCCCGCGTCTCGGCCGCAAGGTAAGATCGGCTAGCAGTGCGACGGCACCTTTTCTTCGCAAGACTTTGTAGAGATGGACCATGCTGCCCTTCTGGCGAATGACTTCGTGTCCCGCCAGCTCCCGCATTCTCCTAAAAATCGGATCAAGCAGAGAGTTTCTGAATTCTTGCGTCACAAGCGTGGTCCGCAAACCGGCGAAACCGCAAGCGGGGCTGAGCCATTCGAAATTGCCGTAGTGATAGCACACTATGATCAACCCGCGGTTTTGTCGGGCTGCGTCCACGCATTCCTCAAAGCTTTGTAGCTCGATAAAACGAGAGAAATTTTCCGGCGTGAGGTTCGGGCTCCAGAAAAAATCGACCAGCGTCCGTGCGAAATCTTGAAAGGACTCTCGAACGAGCTTGCGCCGTTCCTTGATCGAAAACTGATTGCCGAATGCGACT
>JBIOVE010000210.1:0-3551 GCA_044867565.1 Candidatus Udaeobacter sp.
CGCCTCACGCGGGCGGCGCAGATTTCGACGATTCAAAATGGGAAAACATCGAGCCGACAACGCTCGACGGCCGGCGATCGACGGGACGGCTTTGTTTTAATTGGTACCGGATCAACATCACCATTCCTCCTCGCGTGGGCGATGCCGATCTTGCGGGAGCGACGGCTGTTTTTGAAACGTCGCTCGATGATTATGCCGAAGTCTGGGTGGACGGCGAGATCGGACGCGCACTTGGACAGAGCGGCGGCTCGGTCATTAAAGGTTGGAACGCCCCGAATCGGTTGATCATTAGTCGGAGCGTTCAGCCTGGGCAGAAAATTCAGCTCGCGATTTTTGGGATCAACGGCCCGCTCTCGAATCCGCCTACGAACTACATCTGGATGCGGGAGGCAAAACTGGAGTTTTACAAAAACGGTGTGGTGCCGGTTGCGATCACGCCGAGCGAAGTCAACGTGGAAGTCGTGCGCAAAGATCCGGCGATCGATGCGATCGTTCCGCCGAACCCAAAGATTTTTAAACTGGCCGAAGGTTTCAAGTTCACCGAAGGCCCTGTTTGGGACCGCAAAGGTGGCTATCTGCTCTTCAGCGATCCAAACAACAACACGATTTACAAATATTCGCCGGACGGAAATGGGCAGCTCACCGTGTTCCGAGAGAAGAGCGGCTACGAAGGTGCGGACATCGCAGAGTACGGTCAGCCTGGCTCAAATGGTTTGACGTTTGACCGACAAGGTCGCCTGACGATCAACCAGCACGGAAATCGTCGCGTGGTGCGCCTCCAAACAGACGGAAAACTCACCGTGCTGGTGGACAAGTTTGAAGGGAAGCGCCTCAACAGCCCAAACGATCTCGTTTATCGCAGCGACGGCACGCTCTACATCACCGATCCTCCGTTTGGTTTGCCGAAATTTTTCGACGATCCGCGCAAGGAATTGCCTTTCAGCGGCGTCTTTGCGGTGAAAGACGGAAACGTGAAACTCGTGACAAAAGATTTTACCGGGCCAAATGGAATCGCGTTCTCACCGGACGAAAAATATTTGTACGTCGGGAATTGGGACGACAACAAAAAGATTGTGATGCGTTATGAAGTGAACCCGGATGGCACACTTAAAAACGGCAAAGTTTTCTTCGACATGACAAGCGCCGGCACAGAAGACGCACTGGACGGAATGAAAGTGGACAAGGCCGGCAACCTTTACGTTTCCGGTCCGGGCGGTCTCTGGATTCTGTCACCGGAAGGCAAGCATCTCGGCACGATCATTGGGCCAAAGCATCCGCATAACTTCGCCTGGGGCGATGCCGATGGAAAAACACTTTACCTCTGCGCGAAGAGCGGCCTGTATCGCATGAAGCTGAACATCGAAGGCGTTCGGCCGTGAGCAGCGGATCGGAGCACAAGCATCCTGCCTGCGGGGAAACCGGGCGTCTCGCCTGGTTGACATTTTTCGGCAGGCAAGATGCCCGCCGACCCCACAGCCAAGGTGGCTGTGTTTCTAACCAAGACCACTTCTATGGAGCGATCCGCTCGCTACGAGAGCATTGGCCAGAATACCTCTGCGAGGCCGCCGAGCTCGGCCTCTTCATGATTTCGGCCGGGCTATTCACGATCTTGCTCTGGCACCCGCGATCGCCCGTTCTAAACATTTTTCCCAGCGAATTCATTCGCCGAATGTTCACCGGGATGGCCATGGGCGGCACGGCAATCGCATTGATTTTCTCGCCGCTCGGCAAGCGGTCCGGTGCACATTTCAATCCTGCAGTGACGCTGGCGTTCTGGCGGCTTGGTAAAGTGAAGAACTGTGACGCGTTTTTTTATGTCATCGCGCAATTTACTGGGGGAATTCTCGGAGTTTTCGCGGTCTCGCTATTTGTCCGCGAGGCCTTGTCCCATCCGACAGTGCATTATGTTGCCACTTTACCTGGCCCGCATGGCTTGGGTGTCGCCTTTATCGCTGAACTTCTCATCGCGTTTATTCTGATGAGCACGGTGTTATTGGTGAGCAATACACCGCATATCGCACGCTATACTGGTCTCTTCGCCGGGATGCTCGTTGCGACCTACATCACGCTGGAAGCGCCATTTTCAGGGATGAGCATGAATCCAGCGCGGACATTCGGTTCCGCTTTTGTTGGCCATCTTTGGACCGGTCTCTGGATTTATTTCACCGCGCCCGTCCTCGCCATGCAATTAGCCGCGACGCTTTATTTGCGCCGCAAAGGCGTGGTCTATTGCGCAAAATATCATCATCACAACCGCCAGCGCTGCATCTTCAATTGCCGCTTCCCCGAATTGCTCGAGCGAGAACAGGCGCAGAAGCAAGCGCGCAAACTCATGATGGTCTGAATGAAATCTCAGTCACACGCCAAAATCGTGGTAATCGCACTGCTTGCGCTGTGCAGCGTTTCGATTTCCGCCCAGCCTCAGCCAGTAGCCGTGGCATCAGTCGGAATGACGGTAAGCGACGTCGATCGCGCCGTGGAATTTTATTCTGCGCTCACGTTTCAGAAAGTTTCCGATGTCGAAGTATTTGGGGAACAATACGAACACTTGGAAGGGGTTTTCGGCGTGCGGATGCGGATCGTGCGGATGCAACTCGGGAACGAGTTTATCGATTTGACCGAATACCTCGCGCCGCGCGGCCGTCCGATTCCCGTCGATTCCCGCAGCAATGATCTTTGGTTCCAGCACATCGCGATCGTGGTGCGAGACATGGATCAGGCATTCGAAAAACTGCGGGCACTGAAAGTGCAGTTCGTATCGACAGGGCCGCAGACTTTGCCCGCATCAATTAAAGCCGCAGCGGGAATTAAAGCGTTCTATTTCCGCGATCCTGACCAGCACAACCTGGAGATCATTTATTTTCCGCCGGGTAAAGGCGATCCACGCTGGCAGGAGAAGACCGACAAAGTCTTCCTCGGCATTGATCACACAGCTATCGGAATCGCGAACACGGACGCCAGCCTGCATTTCTATCAGGATTTGCTCGGACTGCGAAAAGCGGGGGAAAGCGAAAATTTCGGGACCGAACAGGAACATTTAAACCAGGTTTTTGGCGCGCATCTGCGCATCACCGGAATGCGCGCGGATTCCGGGGTGGGGATTGAGTTTCTCGAATATCTCACTCCACGCGATGGTCGTATGCGACCGGCGGATGCAAAGGCGAATGACATCGTTCACTGGCAAACCACGATCGCAACTAACGATCTCGATGCTCTGGCCAAGAAATTACGCGATGCGCACGTTCGTTTTGTTTCGCCAGGCGTTGTCATCATGCCGAAGGACAAATCTGGATTTACCAAGGGCGCGCTCGTCAGTGATCCCGACGGGCACAGCGTGTTGGTAATTCAACGGTAGGGCGCAACCGTGAGGCGCGCCGATTACGCCGCCGCAAAATTTTCACGCGCGTACCGAAGAGCGCGCGCCATCCAGACGAGTTCGTTCAAGAATTTGTCGAGGCGACCGCCGTAAGCGGCATCAGTGATCTTGCCGGTGGCCGGATCGAAAAGTTTTCCCGCGGTACCGAAATAAACATCTGAGAAAATCGTGACCA
>JBIOVE010000211.1:0-6216 GCA_044867565.1 Candidatus Udaeobacter sp.
GCGACTGTGAAGTCAGTGGGAAGAGCGACGAAAAGCACCGCGAAAACAGTCGGCAGAAAGACCAAAAACGCGGCCCATACTGTGGGCCATAAATCCAAGGAGGCATGGAGGGAGACCAAGGAAGAAGTCAAGGAAGCCGGAGATGACGGGCAATGACATGTCGAGCCCTGAAAGCTTTCGGGGCTGTTGCGGGATTGCTATTTAATAATGAGAGATTCCTCGACTCCGCTCGGAATGACAAACAGCCGGACGCAGTGGCAGCCGTTTGATTTATAAGATGGCTCGGCTTTGAAGCGAAACGCGTCCGCAGAAAATTTTCGGCGTTATTCGTTTCTGACTTGCTCATGCTCATCGGGTGAGTCCTATTTGGCGCGATCAAATGAGCGGTTTGCGCCTGGGAGTTAACATCGATCACGTGGCAACCTTGCGTCAGGCGCGTTACGCCACGATGCCGGAATCGAAAAACGCGGAGCCGGATCCAATTGCCGCGGCGTCCATTTGCGAGCGAGCCGGTGCGGGCGGGATCGTCGCCCATCTGCGAGCGGATCGTCGGCACATTCAAGATCGTGATATCCAGCGACTACGCCAAAACATCATGACAAAACTCAATCTCGAAATGGGCAATACACCCGAGATTGTCGATGTTGCGCTACGGATAGTTCCGGATGAGGTCTGCCTGGTGCCGGAAAAACGCGAAGAAGTGACGACCGAAGGAGGACTCGATGTCGTTGCACAGCGCAAGGAACTGGAGGCAACCGTGAAACGCCTGCAACTTTCCGGCATTCGCGTAAGCCTTTTCATCGACGCAACTTTGGAACAGGTCGATGCCGCGGCTGAGCTCGGCGTGGAAATGGTCGAGCTGCATACCGGAAAACTGGCGAATGCATTCGCGGAAAAGATCGAAAAAGAGGAACTGGAAAAGCTCCGCGCAGCGGCACGCGCCGCATCAGAATCGCACCTTCAGGTCAACGCCGGCCACGGAATCAATTACAGAAATATCGCGCTCATTCATCAAATTCCTGGTCTGACCGAACTCAATATTGGTCACTCTATCGTTTCGCGAGCGATGTGGGTTGGACTGGGCACCGCCGTGAAGGAGATGCTCGCGGCGATGGAGAATTACCGCGGATGAGTGTGAAAAAGCAGTTAAGGGATTTTAGGAGCGCGGACACGTCCGCGCACTCCAAAGTGTCCACGGATCCCGATTCCCGCGCCATCATTCATTCCACTGGTCGATTAAATTCGTGAGTGTGCTCGGTATTGGTGTCGATCTTGTCGAGTGCGCGCGCATTCAGCGTTCAATTGATCGCTTCGGCGATCGATTTCTGCACCGCGTCTTCACTGACGGCGAAATCGAATATTCGATGTCGATGAAATTCGCAGCGCGCCATTTGGCTGCGCGCTTCGCAGCGAAGGAGGCAGTTTCGAAAGCATTCGGCACCGGCATCGGCAAAGCGATGGGCTGGCGCGACATCGACGTGCGGAAAAAGCCAAGCGGCGAACCGTTTCTCGTTTTTTCAGGATCAGCACAGGAGCTTGCTGCGAAGCTCGGTGTCACTTCGGCGCTGATCACGCTCAGTCACACTGAGCATCACGCGATCGCCTGCGTCGTTCTCGAAGTCGCAGTATCTCAGTCGGGATAATCCGGCAATTCGAATTGATCGGTTACAAAGCGGCGCATCAGCCAATTGCTCACGAAGGAGGTCGACGTCGCGCGCAAGACCAAATCGCGCACCACTAGTCCTAATCGGGTTTTGGGCGTGAAACTGCTGGCGAACTGCTGAGCTGATTCTTGTTTTCGCTCGATAAAGGGTCGGAAACGCCGTTCATATGCACGGAAGGTGGTGATGTGGTCTCCGCTTGCGCGTTGCAATTCTCCCCCGAGAAGATATGCGCCTGCCAATGCGAACCCGGCACCTTCGCCGGCTAAAAGAGAAGGACAGTACCCAGCATCGCCCACCAACACGATTCGTCCTCTTGACCATGCCGGCACGTAAACCTGACTGACGGAATCGAAATAAAGATCGTCACAAGTTTCCAGCCGTTTCAAAATTTCAGGAACTTCCATCCAGCGATCACCTCTGAATGTCTTTCGCAACATTCCTTTCGCGGTTTCCAAGTCGGGAGGCTGCTCAAACATTTGCTCACGCGCAAAGATGAAGAGGAATGCGGTGCGCCCGCCGCGCAAAGCGTATCGGCTGATCTGTCGCCCCGGTTCGGCGTAACTAGTGTATGATCGCTCCTCGCGATGCGCGTAGTTGGTCGTGATGAAAGAAGCGCAATAATAACCAAGGTGCTTCACGAAATTTTCTTCCGGGCCCCACACAAGCTCACGCACAGCGGAGTGCAGACCGTCACAGCCCGCTACCAGATCGAATCGTCGTGCGTGACCGTGTTCGAATTGAACATCGATGCCTGTCGGATCTTCACGAATGGCAGTGACGCTGTCGCCGAAGATTGTTTCGATCTTGTCTGCGATAGTATGGAAGATGGCTTCTGCGAGATCGCCGCGCGGCAGGCTAAAAAAACGATTCCCAAGCGCGTGTCGCAATATTTCGGCGTCGAATCTGCTCCTCGTGCGCCCCCGTTCATCCACAAATTTCACGCGATCGATGAGGTAACCGACATCGCGCAGCTGCGGAGTAAGGTTCATCCGCTCCGCGACATCGAATCCGACGCCCCAGAAATCGATCATGTAACCGCCTTCGCGGAACTGCGCTGCACGCTCGATTAGCACCGGTTCAAATCCTCGATGCCGCAGCCAGTAAGCCAGCGCCGGACCAGCAATACCGGCTCCGGATATGAGAACCGATTTTTGTCTCATGAGGTAGCCTACAAGGCAGTAGTTCCTTAGTCGAAATGAGAGCACGTACTCGACGGCTTTGTGCTTGACGGCGAACCCGAGTGAGCTTTAAGGCCACTGAACATGACCATGGAATATTTTCGGCACATAATGGAGATCATCGGCACTAGCGTGGATGGCGTAGGTGTATTTATTGTCGCAGGTGGCACACTGGTCGCCACCTGGCGCCTCATGCTTCGTCGCGCGCATAGCACCGGCAATTATTATCCACTTTACCGGCAGGATGTCGGACGCGCGATTTTGCTCGGTCTCGAGTTTCTTATTGCTGGCGACATCATCCGGACAGTCGTTGTGGCGCCCACACTGCAAAACGTGCTCGTCTTGGGATTGATCGTGCTGATCCGCACGTTCCTGAGCTTGTCATTGCAACTGGAAATCGAAGGAAAACTGCCATGGCGCAGTCAAGCGGCACATGGAGATAATTGTTGAAGCCAGATTCGCCGACGGCGTTCATGAGTTCTGAAGATCCTGTCGCTGGTGAAGTTGTTTTGGCTTTCGCGTCGCCAATAGCAGACGTTATCTTCCCTGAAACGAAGCGGGCGCACGGATGCCTTCAGACTCGCCTCCTGACGGTCCCCAAAACTGGATGCCGGCAACAACGAATATCTCCGCGGTCGGCGAGTCGCCGGTCGTGCCGAAGAGCGGCGAGACCCCAATGAAGCTGTTACGGCTCGGCTTCACGTTAATCGCTGGTCCAATCAGGAACTCGACCTCGGGATCGCCGCGCGAACCCTTTTCGGTCTTGTGCTCGAAGAGCATTTCGATGCCGACATTCAGCGTGCGGTCGATCGCCGCATAGGTGAGCGCCTGGCTCACGGCGATTTCGGTTTCGCGTCCGCCGCCAGTCTCCTGTTCGTAGGTAATGTTAGCGCCCCAGTTCCAGCGCGTGGCGAAGGTTTCACCGAGCAGGAGTTTCGCTTCCCACACATCCGGCGCTCTATTGTTGAAGTTCCACTCGCCGTAGAGCGTGGGATTAAGCGGAATCTTTCCCCAGTCAGCCAGGGCGTAGCGCAGCTCGACGCTGGTGCCTTTATAAAACGTGCCGCCGTCTTCATCGATGTTCCAGTTCTGGTAAAGATCGAGCTGGAAACGGTATGGCAAGCCGATCTCGACTTCTTCGCGGAAAGCGTGCTCCACCTCGCCATCTTTGAACTCCGGCGTCCAGAATTGGTTGAACTCGGCCGTCCCTGGCGGTCTTACGTAGACGCGAGTGTTTGGGAAGAACCTTTCCGTGGTCCATACGGGCTGGTTATAGGGACCTACTAGCGTATCCTGCCGCAGCGCGTCGCCGGTGGCCGAGCCGGTGACAACGACCTCTTCGCTCGCTGCGGAATCGGTTAAGGCTTCCGACGTTTCTTGCTGGGCAAAGGATCCTGCTTGTGTGAATAGGGCCGCGAAAAGTAAGATCGCGCCAAATTGCTTAATTGTTCTTTTCATTGCCCCGAGGCTAGCACACGCAGTGGCAGGTCCGCTGCCGGGCGGATGCCATTTTTTAGCGGTAAGTTGCGGCTGGCTTTCTGTCGATCAGCGTTTGATGTCAAGCGCCTTGCCTGGGAATTCGGGCGTTTACACAAGTACGTTCGCGTCACGGTTTTCAATCTTGTTAAGATCAACGCGGCAATTTCGCCTAACGAGTAGGAGGACTGCCATGCGTGGCAGTGGGGTCTGACTTGATCGAGCAATCCGGTTGATTATGATAACGTGACGCACGTACGACGTGTGCCACGTCTTCAATCCAACCCGAAAGAATACTCTCATGAAAAAATGGTTCTTCGATGCTGATTACCTGCAGGCTTGCAATTGCGACTACGGATGCCCGTGCGAGTTCGCCGCTCCACCCACCACTGGTTTCTGCGAGGGAATGGGGGTTTGGCGCATCGAACGAGGCAAATATGATAGTGTCTCGCTCGATGGACTCGCACTCGGTTTCGCCGCGAAGTGGCCTGGCGCTATCCATGAAGGCAATGGCACCGTCTGCCTGCTCGTGGACGAAAAAGCAACGCCCGCGCAGCGTGAAGCGCTGATCGCCATCGGCTCGGGCGAGGCGGGTGGGCTGCCCTTTGAAATTCTCGCCACCACTTTTTCTACGCTGCTCGAACCAAAATATGTGCCGGTCGAGTTTAATCTCAATGGTCTCCAAAGCTCGGCGCGGTTGGGAGAGGGATTTCGCATTGCGCTCGAGCCGATCAAGAACCAGGTGACGCGCGAACCCGAGCAAGTCACGGTGAATCACGGCACCGGCTTCATCTTCAAAACGGCGGAGTGCGCCTCGGCCCGGGAAGGCGCAGTCGACCTGAAAGAGATGAAGTTTTCCTACCCGAACAAAGCAGGGTTCGTCGCCCGAATTCATTACGGCAACTGAGGCGGAGCGGATGAGCGCGCTCGCCGCGGTTGTAAAACGCGACCGTCTCGTTATCGGCGCCGGAGTCGCCCTGATCGCAGCTCTGGCCTGGTGGTATTTGATCCACGAGGCCCGGCGGATGAATGCGAGCGGCGTTTGCGAATGTCTGGGGATGAAAATGGGCGGGCCGGAATTGAGCGCTTGGTCGTGGGTTTCGCTGCTGCCGCTTTTTCTGATGTGGGCGGTGATGATGGTCGCGATGATGCTGCCGAGCGCGGCGCCGATGATTTTGACTTTTGCTTCGGTAGCGCGTAATCGGCGCCGCTTGCAACGCCCGTATGTGCCGGTGGCGATTTTTGCTTCCGGCTATCTGGCGATTTGGTGCGGGTTCAGCGTAGTGGCGGCGGTGAGCCAGTGGCTTCTACATCGGCAGGCATTGCTCTCCCCGGCCATGGCCAGTTCCAGCGCGCTGCTTGGCGGGGCGCTCTTGCTCGCGGCAGGTCTCTTTCAGTTCACGCCGCTCAAGCAGAGTTGCCTCATCCATTGCCGGGCACCTCTCGAGTTCATCATGACCCGCTGGCGTGAAGGCCGGCGTGGCGCGTTCAGGATGGGACTGGAGCATGGCGCCTTTTGCACTGGCTGCTGCTGGGCGCTGATGTGTCTCCTTTTTGTTCTTGGAGTCATGAACATTTTCTGGATCGCCGCGCTCGCCATCGTCGTCGCGGTGGAAAAAATCTTGCCGCGCGGAAGATGGGTAAGCATCGGATGCGGTCTCGGATTAACTGGCTGGGGCGCATGGGTACTGGCGAACGGTTTCCGTGGATTGCAGTCCACCTAAGGCTGTCAGGGCGACGACTCTGCGAAGCACCCTCCTTCACTTCGCTACGGCGCCGCAGGCGCTGAATGACGCAAAATCAGAGAGTTTATAAATGCTGTAGCCACCGGCCTGTGGCCGGTCCGCCTCGGCGCTGCTCTTCATACTAGGGAGACAGCCCAAAGGGCCGTGGGTACA
>JBIOVE010000212.1:0-4911 GCA_044867565.1 Candidatus Udaeobacter sp.
TTCGTAGAGCAGCACGCCAGTGGAAAAGATGTCCGCGCGCGCATCCACGCGCTCGCCCCGAGCTTGCTCTGGCGCCGCGTACGTGGCCGTGCCGTACGGAATTCCGACTTCTGTCAGGTCGGTGTGATGAATGCCGCCGAGGTCTTCGCTGTCCAAAAGTTTTGCCAAACCAAAATCCAGGATCTTCACCTGGCCCGTGGGCGTCACCATGACGTTGCCCGCCTTGATGTCCCGATGAACAATACCTCGCTCGTGGGCGGTTGCCAGCGCGTCGGCTACTTGAATGACGATCGAAAGCGCACTGCGCAAATCCAGAGGACGACCGTTAACCAGTTCGCGCACGTTCTTGCCTTCAACGAGCTGCATGGCGATGAAATGCACGCCGCCAATGTCGTTGAGATCAAAAATCGTGCAAATGTTCGGGTGATCCAGCGCCGAAGCAAGTCGCGCCTCGCGCTCGAAACGTTTCAGGTTGGCTTCTCTAACGGTAAGTTCCGGCGGTAAAACCTTGATTACGACTGCGCGACCAAGTTTTGTATCGGTCGCCTTATAGACTGTCCCTTGTCCGCCGGCGCCAATCTTTTCGAGGATTCGATAATTCCCAAGTTTCGCGCCGATCATTTTTGGCTATATTAAACTCTCACGCGGCGGTGACTGCAAATCATCAGGGGTTCTGAGTTTGAGGTTCGCAGTCTGGAGTCAAAAACGAAACTCCAAACGCTGAACTGCGAACCCCAAACTATCTCCGTCCATGCGCAATCTTTGCAGCCTCCGGCAATCCACGGAGTCGCCACATCGAAATCACTCCAAACAACGGCCCCGGCGCGAGAATCATGAAGGCGTAACGCCAACCGACAAGTTTTTCGAAGCGGGATATCAGTTCGATTGAAAGCGTGGTCAATAAAAATCCGAGACACGTCTGAATCGTCAGCGCGGTGCCGATGTATTGCTGGTCGCCAAGCTCCGTTACACAGGCTGAGAACTGCGCCGAATCAGCGACGACGCTCGCTCCCCAAATCGCCGCAACCGTCAAAAGCATTGCCGGATGCGCGCCGTAAAGCGTCCCGATGATCAGACAGCAACTGCCGCTGATTGCCATCGCTCCGGAGGTAACGATCGTCCGGCCCAATCGATCTGCGATCAAACCCGCCACCACACAGCCGGCGGCGCCACAACCAATCACCAGGAATGATGCCACTTCGGCCAGGGCTGGATCGCTCTTTCGCAGTGACAAGCTGGCGCGAATCATGAACGGAATCCAGGTCCACATCGCGTACAGTTCCCACATGTGGCCGAAGTAACCGAGGTTTGCGAGCCGCACACCGCGATTGTGAAATATTCTCCCGACCTGCCTCCAATCGAACCGGGCTGCTGGCAATGCCAGCGGGCCGTCGCTGACAAACAGAAGAACGATCAATCCGCCTGCGACTGCCAGTAGCGAAACAAACAGGACGTTGTGACGCCAGTTCTGGCTGCCAATCGCGTTGACCAGATACGGAGTCGCCTTTCCCAGCGTCAGTGAACCGACAAGCACCCCGAGAGCCAGGCCACGACCATGGCGAAACCAGGTCGCCAGAATTTTCATTGCCGGCGGATAGACGCCAGCCAGAAACATTCCGGTCAAGAAACGCAAGCCGATTGCGACGGGAGCCTCGTGGACGAAGAAGCCAAAAGCTCCATTCACGATCGCACCCGCGATTGCGGTAAGCGTGAACAAATGTCTTGAGCTGATGATATCCGGGAGATTGAAGAGGGCGCTCAACAAAGTGCCGGTGACAAAACCGAGCTGAACCGCAAGCGTCAACCAACTGGCTGCGCCTTCACCCAAGTTCCATTCGCTGACCAGCGCGGGTACGACCGCAGAGCCGCTGAACCACAACGACATGCCAAGCAGCTCGGCTATCGCCAGTAGCGCGAGCGTGCGCCAGCGCGAACCGGTCGTCGAATCAGGAGCGTGGTGCAAGCGGAAGATTGTAACGCAAGGCTCCTCTGGGAGCCTGATATTTATAGAAGGCGGGCATGCGAATAGCTCAATGAGGAGCCAGGTCTTGTTCGCTCCTCACTGAGCCGAAGATTTTCATTGGGAGTGGCGTTCTATAAATATTTCGCGCTTGCGGCGCTGGGCCGGCTAAGCCACGGATTCGATTTGTGAGGTCTGGATTTCCGGTGGTATTACGGAGATTGCCTTCTTGCGGCGCTTGTCTTCGTACATGATGCGGTCGGCACGCGCGGTGACCTCTTGGATCGAACTCTCCCCGTCAAAATGTACGACGCCAACGCTGATCGAAAGATCGTAGGGGCGATTTGGCTGCAAGTTGTGGGCGCTGAACCTTTCCTGCAAACGATTCGTGAGTGATTCGGCGCTCTCTTCTTTTCCGATCGCCGCCAGCACCACGAACTCGTCTCCGCCCAAACGCGCGATAATGTCTGAGGTGCGAAATGTCTCTTTGAGGATTTCGGCGGTCCTGATGATTGCGTGGTCGCCTTCATGATGGCCGAGCGTGTCGTTAATTTTCTTCAATCCATCGAGGTCGGCGTAGAGAATCACTGGCAGTTTATCGTTACGGAGAATCGCTGCCAGGTGCTGTTCGGTTACCGCCATAAAGCCGCGCCGGTTGTAAAGTCCGGTAAGTTCATCGACAAGCGAGAGACTTTGCAACGCAGCTTCCGCGCGTTTACGCTCAGTGATGTCCTGAATCTGAAAAATGAAATGCACCGGCTGATCGTCGGCCTCACGCACCAGCGACACATTATTAAGTACCCAGACTATCTCGCCCGATTTGCTTACGTAGCGTTTTTCAACCTGGCATGTCGGCATCTCTCCCTGCATGAGTCTATAGAGATTTGCCAGGTCGTTTCCCACATCGTCCTTGTGAGTTATCGATTTGAAATTCGATGTCAGTAATTCATTCTCAGTGTAGCCCACCAATTCGCACAGCGAAGGATTCACCCTCAGCCAGGCTCCCTGCGGCGAGACCAGCGCCATTCCAATCGCGGCGTAGTCGAACGCATTGCGAAAATGTTCTTCGGTTACCCGCAGCGCTTTGCTGATGCGTTCCTGTTCGGCGATGTGGCGATTGAGTTCCTCAACGTGCTGGCGAGCTTGCTCAGCTTGCGCGGCAGCGCCTTCGACGTTCTTCATGTAGGTCCAGTAGGTGAAGTAAACAATTGCGATGATGGGAATCGTCGCCATGAAAGCAAAGAAACCCACGTTGCCGATGAAGCGCGCAATAATTGCGGCAGCAGACGCGCCCGCAAAATAGGTGATCGACGTCCACAAAAAATTCCTGCGCCAGGTACGCCAAATCGACGTTTCTGCTTTCAGTGCCGCGCTGATGGCCACCAGAATCGAGTTGCTCAGATACTGCACGATCGCCATCGCGCAAATCGCGGCCAGGTGGTTCGTCGAATAAGCGTCGTGCCAGGTTACCGTTTCGCCAAAGATGATGCGCAGCGACCAAACCGTGAGAAAGGTTGAACAGGCCGTCGCGGCCGCATTGAACAGATGCGTCCGGATCCTACTGCCAATGCGGGCGGAATTGCAGATCGCTTCGGCAGTCGCCAGCGCGATGGCTGCCTCGCCGCCGAAAAGCAACATGGCCAGGAATATGAACGTGTCCGAGACCGAGATGTGGGCTTTGACGCGCGGAATTTGAACGCTCAGACGCGGCCCCACCAAAACGGTTGCCATTGCCAGCACCAGGAAGCGAAGGTCGATATGCGATAGGGGGAAAAGTCGCAGCGAGAAAACAAGCGCAGACGCGCCCGCCGTGATGACGAGCCAGATGTAAATCTGATTTAGCCGGGTGCGTATCATTTTCTAAAGGGATGCAGGCGGGGCGGGCTGCTCCGCCTCGCGCGACGGCAAGGCCTGTTCCCAACGCGGCTTATCTGAGTTTCCTTCGAAAAACTAGCGGTCTTCAAAGCCTGGGCGGAATGGGCCGGTCAGAGATTTGAAGTCAATTTGGGAATCCGCTGCCAATTTGAACGATTTACGGGTTTGCGCGGACGCGGCAATTTTGCCGCAATCCGAATATACTGACCGCAGTACACTTCGCGCAACAACTTTGAGCGCGCATGGCTTGTGCGCTAGAATCCGTAGCGCTGATTAGCACTTGATCATCAAACAAAGTCCCCGCGAATTCTTAAGCCGAGACCAGAATGCTTCCTGTTTTTGCGATGAACGCTGAGCCCATCACCGGATATCTGTGCACCGACATTCCCGGGTACTGCGACTGGTACTACAAGACAGAGCAGAACATCAGCTCGCTGTACCAACTCGATGCTTTTGATTGGACAGTGCTGGTTGTCTATTTCGGGATCCTGACGGTACTCGCGGTTTACGGCGTCTATCGCGTGAAACAGGTGAGTGAGTTCTGGCGGTATGCAAAGTTTCCGCCGAAGCCAAAAGGTGAATTCGCCGAAGACCAGCTTCCCCACGTCACGGTCCAGCTTCCGCTCTTCAACGAGATGTACGTCGTCGAGCGCCTGGTTAAGGCAGTGACCGAAATTGATTATCCGCGCGAGCGGATCGAGATCCAGGTACTCGATGATTCGACTGACGAAACGGTGAACATTGCGCGAGCGACGGTTGAGAAGTACGCGCAGAAGGGTTTCGACATTCACTACATTCATCGCGATGACCGGACCGGTTTCAAAGCGGGCGCACTGGAGAACGGCATGAAGACGGCGAAAGGGAGTTTGATTGCGATCTTCGATGCCGACTTCGTGCCGAAACCCGACTTTCTGCGCAAGCTAGTGCATTACTTCACTGACCCGATCGTCGGCTGCGCGCAGATGCGTTGGGCGCACATCAACGGCTCTTACAATCTGCTGACCCGTCTGCAAACGATCATGCTCGACGGTCATTTCGTGCTTGAACAGACCACGCGCAATCGCAGTGGAAATTTT
>JBIOVE010000213.1:0-12260 GCA_044867565.1 Candidatus Udaeobacter sp.
TCGAGATTCGCGCGAGCTGCAATGGAAGTGCGCATATCGAATTTAATCTGCGACTATTACGCTGGGCGGCAAGTTGACAGTGCGAAGGCGGCCTCGTTACTTGCTGCCCAGATGACAGCAGCTGAAATCTACGAATCGGTAACGAATGGCGGCGCAAGCGATTTTGCGGAAGTCGTCACCATGTTGAACCGAAATAAGCCATGGTGTTTGATCGACGGGCTGGCAGTGAATTGCTACGTTGAACCGGTTTACACGGTGGACGTCGATCTTGTGGTGGTCGCAGCGAATCTCTCTCAAATTGAGTGCGAACTCGGCGGCGCGGGATTTAAAGTCGTCCGATTTGAGCATTCAACCAATGCGCAACGCCCGGGCAGTAAACTCAATAGTCGATTCACGACCGATTCTCGTTACCAAGCTTTTTTTGCGCGCGCGACTCAACGCGAACTTCTTGAAATCGATGTTCCCGTGGCCAGTTTGGAAGATATTATCCGTGGTAAAGCGTGGGCGTGGCAGGATCCGACGCGGCGATTAAGCAAGCGGAAAAAAGACGAGCTCGATTGGGTACGAATTGCCGAAGCGTACCCACAACTGCGGCGCCTGATTCCAGCAGAAATCGTGAAGCAATTATGAAGGCGATATCCGCAATTGCGAGTCAAGCGCTGGTTGTTTTTGCGCTGATCTTCGCAACATCGCCATCTTTGTTTGCGCAAGCCGACCCGGCTTCCGAACCAGCCGTGTTGGCTGTAGCAAAGGTTTTACCGGCAGTCGTCAATATCAACACCGAGCGGGTAGTCAGGCGAACGGTGCGGGATCCGTTTGAGGATTTTTACGCGCAATTCTTTGGGTATAATCGCGTTCGACCGCGCGAAATTCGCCAGACCCTGCAAAGCCTTGGCTCCGGTTTCATCGTCGATCCGGCCGGTTACATCATTACCAACCAGCACGTCGTCGAACGCGCTGCCGATCTGAAAATTCACGTGACGGCAAACGACGGAAAAACTTACAACGCCCACTACATTACGGGTGATGACAAGACTGATCTGGCATTCATTAAGATTGACGCCAAAACCGATTTTCCATTTGTCAGTCTTGATAATATCTCGCCAAACCTCCTTGGCGAAACGGTCATCGTAGTCGGCAACGCAATTGGCTACGGCAGTTCAATCAGTCGCGGAGTTCTTAGCGCCGTGAATCGCAATATCACGGTTGACGATATCGAGTACAAAAATTTGGTACAGACTGACGCGGCCATTAATCCAGGTAACAGCGGCGGACCACTCATCGATCTTTCCGGACGACTAGTCGGCATTAGCTCGGCGAAAATGGCGTTCACGCCGCAGGGCGTCCCGACACAAGGGTTGGGTTTCGCCATTCCGGCCGACGTAGTGCGCGACAGCGTTGCGAGATTCAAAAAAATCGCGCAGAGGCAGCCCGAGCCGAAGAGACCACTCGCAGCCAGCGAAGCCTCGACATCCACTGCTGAGCGATTATTTGGAATGCAACTCCAGGATTTGAGCCAGGAATTAAGTGACGCGCTCAACTACGTGCAAGGCCGCGGGGTCCTAATTACCGCAGTCGAACCGGGCAGCCCGGCAGATCAAGCGGGAATTGAACGTGGGCTGGTGATTTATCGCGCCGGCAAATCCGAAGTGAGCTCTGTCAAACAAGTCGAAGACCTGCTTGGCCGAGTGCAGAGCGGGACCAGCGTGAATTTCACCATCGGTATAATTCGCGCCGGCGAACAGGCCCAGCAAGTCACCACTTTGACCATGGCGGCGCGTTGATTAAAAAAATTGGCAACGCAATCACAGTTCGGTTGTCTCATGGAAATATCGCGCAATGATCAAGGTTGAAAATCTGACGAAACGTTACGCCGGCCAGCCTGCAATCCAGGATTTGAATTTCGAGGTCGGTCAAGGCGAAATCATGGGATTTCTGGGGCCGAACGGCGCTGGCAAAACCACCACGATGCGCATTCTGGCCAGCTTTATGCCGCCAACTTCGGGCCGCGCTGCCATCGCCGGCTTCGATGTTTTTCGGCAATCGCTTCAGGCCCGAGCGCGTCTGGGCTACATGCCGGAAAATGTGCCGCTCTACAACGACATGCGCGTTACGGAATATCTTGACTATCGTGCGGCGCTGAAAGGGGTCCCGCACCGCCGCGTTGCGGAGCGTGTTGGCGATGTAAAGGAACTTTGCGGTCTGAAGGAGGTGGAGAAGAAACTGATCGGCGTCCTCTCCAAAGGTTATCGTCAACGCGTCGGTCTGGCAGACGCGCTTCTGCACGAACCGGATCTCCTCATTCTCGATGAGCCCACCATCGGTCTGGATCCAAATCAAATCCGTCAGGTGCGTGAGCTAATTAAGAATTTGGGCAAACAGCACACCATTTTGCTTTCGACGCACATCCTTCCGGAGGTGGAAATGACGTGCAGTCGGGTCATCATCATTCACAAAGGACGAATCGAGGCGTGCGATACGCCGGAAAATTTGCTCGGAAAAATCAGGCAGGCTGGTGGTGTCGTCCTTGAAGCGAAGGTGGGACCTGACAATGGCGCGGAACAACTAAGGAAAATCTCAGGTGTTCGCGACGTAATTGTCGATACGGCCGGCGATTGGAAAATATTCTCACTGCGGGTGGAATCAGGCGCTGATGTGCGCGAAGAAATCTTTCGGCTCGCCACCGATCGCCATTGGGCCGTGCGTGAACTGACCCAACGTCGAGCGACGCTCGAGGATGTCTTTGTCGAACTCACCCACCCCGACCTCGTCTGACGATTATGCGTAAATTTTATACTCTGCTTTCACGAGAAGTACGCAGCTACTTTCACTCGCCAATCGCTTACGTCGTTCTCATCTTTTTCCTGCTCATCAGTGGCGTGGACTTTTATTTCCAGGTTTCCTTCATGAACCAGCGCCAGGTGCAATACACAGTACAGGAGGCATTTTTTAACTCGGTCTTTTTCTGGTTTGCTTTCGTTTTGATTTTTCCTCTCATCACGATGCGCTTGTTCGCAGAAGAATTTAAGCTCGGCACCATTGAGCCGCTTATGACCGCGCCCGTGCGGGACTGGCAGGTGGTGCTCGCCAAATTTTTTGGCGCGCTGGTCTTTTATCTTGTCCTCTGGATTCCGACGCTGCTTTACTTCGCGATTTTCCTCAAGATAACGCACCAGCCAGCCGCTCATTCCGCCGGAGCATACTTCGGTTCGTATCTGATGCTTTTATTGCTCGGAATGTTTTATCTTTCTATCGGTTGCCTCACGTCCGTTCTGACCAGGAACCAGATCATCGCCGCAGTCATTTCCTTCTGCGCCATTACATTGTTATTTTTTCTCGGGTTGGTTCAATTCATTCTTCTCGACGTTAGCTCGGCAACGCGCGATTTGCTGGGTTACTTCTCCGCGATCGACCATATGGTGACGTTCTCGCGAGGGGTGATCGATACGCGGCCGATCGTTTTCTACGTGAGCATGACTATTGTGATGCTCGCGCTCACCTATCAGGCATTCCAATCCCGCAAATGGAGGCTGTAGTAACCAATGGCTGAAAAGATGAGGCAATCCCGAGCGCGTTCGGGGAAAAAAATCCGCCGGGTTCAGATCGGATTCAACGTTCTCGCGCAAATCATTCTGATCTTGTTTCTCGCTGTGATGGTGAATTCCATCGCGTTCAAACATTACAAGCGTTGGGATTTTTCTCGTGACCAAAAGTATGGGCTTTCAGACAAGACGAAGCGCTTCCTCGATACCATCAAAGGCAAAATGCGCGTCACGATTTTCTTTTCACCCAACACGCCGATTACCGCTGACGTGCAGAATTTGCTGACGGAATATCAATATGCATCGAAAGGAAAGATCGACATCGAACACATTGATCCCGAGCGCAATCTTTCTCGCGCCAAAGAGCTATTCGACAAATACAAAGTCGTCAGCGACGAGAGTCTTTTAGTAATCGATTACGAAGGACGCAGCAAAACGGTCAAGGCGTCCGAGATGGCTGAGATCGATCAAAGCGGAATGGCCCTCGGCGAAGGGCCGCGCGTCGCGGCATTTAAAGGCGAGCAGGCCATCACCGGCGCAATGATGGACGTTGTGGAAGGGAAAAAAAACACTCTTGGTTACGTGGTCGGCCACAAAGAACCGCCGCTTTCTGGAAACAGCACTGTCTCCATCCTGGAGACCTTCATCGAGAACGAAAACATCAAATTCCAGGAGCTGAATCTCTTCAATGTTGAGGCGATTCCGGCCGAATTGACGACGATCATGATTGTTGGACCGCAATACGATTTCTCCGATCGCGAAATGAAATTGTTGCGCGATTTCTGGGACAAACAGGGGCGGATACTGCTTCTACTCGATCCAGCGGCGAAAACGCCAAAGTTGGACGGATTTGTTAACGAGCTGGGCGTAAAGGTGAACGACGATCGGCTGATGGTCTTCCTGCGCACGGGAATCCAGGAGGTGGCGCTCACGCGAGATGTGCAAGCGCATTTTCTGGGCGGTAGTCCAATCACACAACGATTGGCTGACGTGCGGGCGCTCTTTTTTGGCGGCACATCTTCGCTTACGCTTGAGCCGGACCGCGTACGCGCTGCCAATATCCGGATCGAGCCACTGATTCAGGCGGAGAAAGGCTATTTTGCCGAAACGGATTACAACACAGACGATCAGGCAAAACTGCAGGGCGACGCGAAGCGGAATAGTGACGCACCGCTAACGATCGGCGCCGCGATCGAAAAAGGTGGTAGCGCCGATCAGCGCGTGCAGGTGAATTCATCGCGTCTCGTCGTCGTGAGCAATGCGACTTTCGTTCAGGACAATGCGGTCACACAAGATCAGCAAGCGCTCGATTTTGTCTCTGGCAGTGTAAACTGGCTGCTCAGGCGAGAACAACTTATCGGTATCGCGCCGAAAATTCCAAAGCCCCTCACCTTTACTCTCAACGAAGACGGATTGCGCAATTTGCGCTGGATTATTTTGATTTTGATGCCGTTGATTCCAGCTGTGATCGGGAGCATCGTCTGGTGGCAGCGCCGCGTTTGATTCTCCGCGTGGATCTATGAATTGGAGGACCACCCTGGCTTTAGCCGCGATTGCGCTCGGCGTTTTCGTTTATTTGAAATTCTTTGAGACCAAACAGCCGGACACTGACGAAGCCAAACGCCAGGCGCAAAATGTCGTCAACTTCGATCGAAACAAAATCGACGGAATCATCATTCAAAATGGCGATGAGAAGATCGAACTGCGACGCCGCGACAACAAATGGCGCTTGGAAACACCAGCCAAGGACCAGGCAGACAATTCTTTGATCGAGAATTTGCTATGGGATTTGGAGAACTGGCAGAAGGACCGAAACATTTCAGCCAAAGAAATCGAGGCCGATAAGATCAAACTCAATGAATATGGCCTGAACAAGCCCAAGCTGAGGCTCAAATTGATCGGCCAGGAAAAACCGCCGGAAATTTTATTCGGAAAAGATGCCGCCTTGGAAGGCAAGATGTACGTGCGCTTCGAGAACTCAAAGGAAACGTATCTCGTCGGACAATCGATCAAGAAGGAGATCGATAAGAAACCGGAGGAATTCCGCGACCGGAAATTAACGGACCTGATCACCGCACAGGTGCGGCGTGTCATTCTAAAGACGCCTGCTGGCGAAATGGAGCTGCAGAAGAAAGGCGATCATTGGGAAATTGTGAAGCCGCTCCGCGCACCCGGTGATGACCAAAAAATTGCCGATCTGATCGCGCAGATTACTACCGCCCGCATTCAACAATTCGTGGCGGACGATCATGGCGATCTCCATCCTTATGGATTGGCCGAGCCGCGCGGCGCAATCACTCTATTTACCCAGGAGGACAAGGAGGGACAGCTACTTCAGATCGGCGGCGTGCCGGAAAAAGGAAAGGATCAAATCTATGTGCGGTTCGCACCGCGCGGATTCGTTTACACGTTGCCGAAGAAGATCGAAGAGATCCTCGACACAAAACCAGACGATCTGCGCGACCGTCATCTGGTTCGAATCGACACAAACATTCTTGATCGGATCACGATCGACGCCCCGGGGAAGAGCAAGACCGTTCTTGCACGCAAAGATGAAAACTGGACAATCGCCAACCGCAACAATGTGCCGGCGAATTCAGGCGAAGTCCGACGCTTCATCGATACGCTGCAAAATGAGCGGGTGACAAAATTTGTCGAAGACGTCGCTTCAAATTTGCCGAAATACGGCCTCGATAAGCCACAACTGCGATTGACATTCAGTTCATTTGCCTCGGAGAACACTGCCGAGACAAAAGCTGGCGAACAGCCCTTTGCTGCGGTCGCCTTCGGAAAAGTGGAGGGCGATAATGTTTACGCGCGGCTTGCCGATGAGCCCTTTGTCGTGGCAGTCCGCCGCGGATTACTCGACCAGATTCCCATCGACCCTCTGCAATGGCAGGAATTGTCGGTCTTTAAGCTCAAACCGGAGCAAATTCATCGCTTGAGCGTGATTACGGACAAAGAGCTGTCGCTGGAGCGTGCCGAAAATAACCAATGGCACTGGCTGAAAGGAACTGGCGAGATCAATCAAACCAACATGCAATCGCTGCTCAATACGTTGTCGAACATGCGCGCGGTGCGTTGGGTTGGGCCAACCACCGCCCAGCATGGCTTCGATAAACCGCAACTCGTTCTCACATTCACGACTTCGCCCGATGACAAAGCTTCGCGCAAGCTGATCGTTGGCGGTACGGCCGGCAACGGAACATGGTACGCCCGGACAGAAGAACACGAAGGCACGTTTATCATCAGCGATCCAGATTTTAACGCATTGAGACTGTCACTCGTGAATCAGGCTACCCCGTCGCCATCGCCTGGGACTACAGCTACCCTGAGGCCGAGCGCGACGCCGTAATTCTGTAGCGGCGCTGTGTGAGCGTCACATTAATGCGTCCGACGGTCACAGACCGCCGCTACATTGCTTTCTTCTCCGCCGTGTAGATCGTGACGATGCCGCCAGTGAGCGGTTTGAACGTCGCACGTGTGAAGCCGTTCGCCGCCATCAGCCGGAACATCGCATTGCCGCTTGGGAATTCTTCGATCGAGTCACCAAGATAATCGTAGGCGCTCTTCTTCTTCGTCAGAAAAGATCCAAGTATGGGCAAGCAGCGATGCAAATAAAAACGATAGATCGCACGCAGGATCGAGTTCGCCGGCAGTGAGAACTCGAGGACGAGCAAGTGGCCATTCGCGTTAAGCACCCGCGACATCTCACCGAGTGCCTCCTCCCAATCTTGCATGTTGCGCAAGCCAAAGGCGATGGTGACGCAATCCAACGAAGCATCGGCGAATGGGAGTTTCATCGCATTGGCAACGACGGTTTGGCGCACCCCTTTTCGTTTCGCTAGTTCCAGCATTTCAACCAGAAAATCGACACCCACAATTTCCGCATCCGGCAATTTTTTTTGCAGTGCGAGCGCCAAATCTCCGGTGCCGGTGGCAAGATCGACAATGTTGTTCGGTCGCCAGCGCGCGACGATTTCGGCGGCGCGTTTTCGCCAATAAAAATCGATCCCACAGCTGAGCAAGTGATTCGCCAGATCGTAGCGCGTAGCGATGGATCCGAACATTTGCCGGACTCGCTCAGGATGCGTTGCAATACTTGACCTGGTCATATCAAAAATTAATTCAACAGTAGCTCTCAACTTCGCGACTGCTCATCCCTTTCCTCGTTATTACTTCGAAGTAATAACAGGCGAGTGTGACAACGAGAACTTGGAACATCTGGTTTGTTATAAAAAGTTGATTGCCATTCCAGCCAACTCCGGCTATCTGACAAGGCATGGATATATCTGTTGAAGCTTTACAAGAAGCCATCTCGATCCGCCGGCAAATCGATACTTTGGAAAAACGTCTTTCCTCAATCCTGAGAGCCGGGGGTGCGCCTGCACGCCCCGCAACTCGCGGAGGTCGCCGCCGGATGTCGGCTGCGACTAGGGCCAAACTTGCGGCCGCCGCCAGAGCTCGTTGGGCAAGGATGAAGGCCGGGACGAAGACAACTCCAGCCAGGAAGAAGGGCGGAATCACCCCCGCTGGGCGAAGACGGCTTTCCCAGCTAATGAAGGCTCGCTGGGCGGCAAGAAGGAGAACCGGGGGGAACAAGTAAATCAGTCAATTCGAACTGGCATACCGTTCGTTTCTGTGGTTTTCCCCTCTTGCTGAGACAAAGCCAGCAAATTAAACGTCAGTTTAGCGAAAGCTAACTATTGCTCGCGAGAGGACTCGAACCTCCACGGGTTTCCCCATACGGTCCTGAGCCGTACGCGTCTGCCAATTCCGCCACGCGAGCAAAATGACAGCGGCCCTACAATGCGCATGGGCTCGCGAGCCGCAAGGTCAAATAACGATCTCGATCTTGTGGCAGGAAGGAAGGGATCGATGCCTGGTAAATTAGCCCGAGCGTTTCTTGCGTGCGCGAACCTCCAATTGATGCGCCTTGCGTATGTGGCCAAGAGAGCGCAGAAGATCGGCGTAGTTCGACACGACAATCTCGTAGTCTTTGGAGGGTTTTTCAGTCGCCTCCCAAATCTTGAGTGAAGCGCGATAAAGCTCAGCTGCCTTCGCGTAATCCCCGCGCGAATGATACACCACCGCAAGGTTGCATTTTGATTGCGCGATGTCCGGATGCGCGGTTGCGTGCAGTTTCTCGCGAATAGCCAGCGCACGAAGATGTATTTTCTCCGCCTCGGTGTAACGGCGCTCGTTGGTGTAAAACACGGCCAGGTTATTGAGGACTGAGGCTACGTCGGCATGATCAGGTCCAAGCTGCTTCTCGTAAATCTGCAAAGCATGCAAGTAATATGGTTCTGCCGCTTTTTGCCGTCCCGACTTGCGGAAAATAATCGCGATATTGTTCAACATTGTGCCGAGATCGGAGTAAGGAACGTCTTCGAGTTGCGTCCCAGCTGCGATCGCTTTCTCGTAGAAGCCGATCGCTTCCTCGGATTCGCCGAGGTTATCGCATAGGAACGCAAGCCGGCGTGCGGAGCGGAAGATGGCGCGCTGGTCCGGTGGTTTTACTCTCTCCACGATCGCATGCGCCTTAAGCAGATATGCTTTGGCCGCGGCGCGATCTCCTTTTTGATCGAGAAGTTGCCCTAAATTTTCGAAGCTGGTCGCCAGTGGCATCTGGGCGCCTGGAAAAGCGCGCTTGGCGACCTCGAGCGCTGTTTCAGCAACGCGAATTGCCTGGGGCAGGCGATTGGTGGCACGTAGCGTATCAAGTTTGTCATTGAGGATCGACCAAAGCTTTTCCTCTCCCTTCATCAAGGATCACCAACCCTCGCTCAGTTGGGTAACTAATCGCGTGGCCAGGTCTTCTGTGGCGAGTGGCAACGCCTGCCGTTCGTCAGTGGTCACGTCCGTGCTGACAAAGAAACTGGTCGTTCCGGAAACATAAGCGGGTGGCGCGATCGTCGTTCCATCCGGGGCGAGCAGGGTGTATTTCAAGCGCACGGCCAGATTAAATTCAGTGGTTCTAAGCACATTCCCACGCACAGACCGTGCCGGGTACCTGTCGATGCGGGTGATTTCACCTTTCAACGTAGCGTCTCCATCTCCGCCCCTTGCAATCTGAAATGTCCCATCTTGTTGCAACTGCTTGATCACCGTATCAGTCGCCAATACTTCAATACGCGGGAGGAGGGTTTTATTTTGGAAAGTGGGAACGGCGATGGTGTGAACGTCACGCAGGTAATATGGCTTTACCGGTCCAATGTGATAGCCAAGGCAACCACTTAGGACAAAGCAGGCAAGTCCTGCCGCGAATATCGCTTTCACGGCGCCGGTGAGGCGGACGCTTCGGGAGAGGCCGAGGTCTCGGGAGCTGGAGAGGCGTCAGAGCTTGAGCTCGTGCTCGGCGGAGCCGGTGGGGGTTCAGGGGCAGTTGTCGTGTCTGGCGCAAGTGAAGCAGGTGGCGGCAGCGAAACATCAGTGTCAGGGGAAGGCAATGGCGCTTCGTTATTTGCCGAACCAGGCGTGGCCGATCCGCGTTCGGCCGTTCGACTTCCCGATGCGCCTCCCTTTTTCTTCTTAGCCTCTCCCGCGGTCAGAGCCGGCTGAAGCGCGGCATCGCCCACCTTTGCCCGCAACTGGTCGATCCTTTTCTTGGCCCGATCACTTTCAGTTGATCCGGGCTGCTGACGAATCACCTCGTTGTAATAGATGGCAGCGGCGCGATAATATTTCTGCTTGTCATAAAACTTCGCTACTTCGTAGGAACTAGTTGTTTGTTTGTGCTCCAGTTGTTGGAGGTTCGCGCGCGCCTGCGCCGTTTTCTCACTGGTTGGATAGCGGAAAAGGAAATCCTGGAAGGCAGTGTTGGCGTTGGTGATGGCAGCCGCGTCCTTTGTGCCAGTTCGCGCAGCCTTAAACCAGATATAACCGATCTGATATTGCGCATCCGCCGCGATCGGCTCGTTAGGAAACTTGTCCACCACCGCCTGGTAGGCGTCGATGGCCACCTCGCTTGCGCCCTGCCTCTCGCGCGCCAGACCGATATTAAACTGCGCACGGGCTGTGTACTTTCCGTAAGGTGCGGTCCGTACCACAGCCGCGAAAATGTTCACTGCCTGATCCATTGAGGAACCAAACGGGATTCCCAGGATCCTCAACTTTTTCCCCGCCAGATAGATTTCTCCGATGCGGAACTGCGCCTCGATTGCGTCATCGAAGTGCGGGCTGCCGGCGTATCTTTCCACCAAATGGCGAAAGGACTCCGCCGCTTTGAGATAATCATGCTGCTGTTCCTGCAACTGAGCCTCGCGATAGAGCGCTCCAGCCGCAAGGGCATCTTTGGGGTGACGTTTGACGAGGCTCTTGTAGGCTTTGATCGCGCGTTTGGTGTCGCCTTCTCTTTCGGCAGCCTGCGCGATCTGAAACAGCTCCGCTGCGTTCCCGCTTATTTCTTCCTCGCCGGGAATAACGAACTTCGTTTTTTTTCCCGGCTGGAAGACAATGGCAGCCACACCCGATTCGGGTAAAACCAATACAACAGCGACAAGAATTAAAAAGGCACGAATGACGAAATGCATGGGGTCTGGCAGGGTAATTAACTTATCGGTTCCGTCAAGTTCATCAGCCGCCCAGGCGTGCGCAGTCGGAGGCAAAATATTCATTGCAATTTCCTAGAGTCACATCTTTTCCCAGCCGCAAAACTGATTAATCTTCCCATTTCATTTGAATCTGACCGAACAGCAAAAAATACGCATCGGTGCATGCGCATGGAGTTTTGAAGATTGGCGTGGCGCCTTTTATCCGCCGGATTTACCGGACTCGCAATGGCTGGAATTCTACGCCAATTACTTCCTGGCCGTGGAAGCAGATTCAACTTTTTATGCTGCTCCCGCAGAAAATACTGCCCGCCGTTGGGTCGAGACGACCCCTGCCGCTTTTCGTTTCGCTTGCAAACTCCCGCGTGAAATCACGCACACTCGCCGGCTACGCGATTGCACCGCCGAGCTGAATTCGTTTCTCCGCGCCATCGAGCCGCTGGCATCAAAACTGCAGGTCATTCTCATTCAGCTTCCCCCCTCCTTTGCACCAAAGGACGGCAAGCCGGTTCTGCGCAAGTTTCTCGGAGGGTTGCCGCGGGATTTCCGTTTCGCGATTGAATTTCGTCATGCGGGATGGCACCGGCCGCAGATCATCCACCTTCTGGAAAAATATCGCATTTGCTGGGTGTGGGCCGATACGACGCCGCTCAACGAACGAAATCTTGCCCCGTTCGAATTTCTGCCGCGCACGACGGATTTTCTCTATTTGCGCCTGCTCGGCGATTACACAACGAAATACGATGTCGATGGAGGGCACGTTCATCGTTATGAGAAACTGCTGTGGAAACGAGAGGCCGCCCTCGAAAGCTGGTCGCTGAAGATCGAGCGGCATCTTTCGGAGGTGCGCAGTGTCTGGGCATTCGTAAGCAACCACTTCGAAGGATTTGCGCCCGAAACCTGCCAGCGACTCGCTCAGCGTCTCGGGTTTGATTTGCCCCTTCCTTCCGAAATCGAAAAGACATTGTCAGAGCAAGGAAGATCGCAGCTTGATCTTCAGTTATAGCTACTCCACAGCTATAATGTGCACAAAACGCGCGCCTGGCGTTTGTGTTTTTCGAAAACGCATACTTCGCGAATTCTAAAAATCGACATCTTCTCCGCCAGACGCCCGAAATTCTCCCCAAGTTGCGCGTGCGAATGCGCGTCGGAGGCGGTCGTAAAGGAA
>JBIOVE010000214.1:0-9278 GCA_044867565.1 Candidatus Udaeobacter sp.
TTGCCGGCGAGACGGATTACGGCGTCCTGAATATTTTCAGGACGCAGATCCGCGCGGTCCGAAACCGGCGCTGCGTTAGACGCCGGCGCGCCGTTCGCAGCATCGGCTTCAGTTAAAACTGGAGTTGAAGTGTCTTCTGGCAAAACTAAAAACCTCGGGTCAACAATCTCAGGCAATGTTGCCGATTTTTCCAGAGGAAAGTCCAATGGAAGGCAGAAGGCAGAGGTCAGATGCAGCCGACACGGCTGCCACTACAGAAGAGCAATCTTATTGCCACGATTGCTCATGGGTGGATCGAGCAGTCCCTTGCTCGATGTTAAAAATAATGTCGGCGAAGCCGAGAGTTGTTGGCATCGCCCGGCGGAGCGGTCGATCCACCTTGTGCAGCTCAATGCGGCTGTAGTGGTGGGCGTGCCGCCCGCGATTTCGTTGGTTCCGCTACAGGCGACAAGCCCCGCAGCCGACACGGCCGCCACTACAGCTGGCTAACGAGTCGACGTTTCGATATGGGAATCGTCGGCTCCCGGCGGGCGATCCAGACCGCGGCGTTTTAACAACGGCTCGATGTAGGGATCGCGTCCGACGAAATTCTTGAACAAGTCCAACGCGTCGGCCGATCCGCCACGCGAGAGCAAAGTTGCGCGAAAACGGTCGCCATTTTCCCGCTTCAATCCGCCGTGCTCTTTGATCCATTCCACGCTGTCGGCATCAAGCACTTCGCTCCAGATGTAGGAATAATAACCCGCCGAATATCCGCCGGCGAAAGCGTGTGAGAAATATGGACTGCGGTAGCGCGGCGGAACTGGCGCAAAATCCACGCCGACCTTGTGCAGAGCTTGCGCTTCGAAGGCCATCGCGTCTTTCGGGACGTCGGAAGGGTTTAACTGATGCCAGGCCTGATCGAGAAGCGTGGCGGCAAGATACTCGGTCGTTTTGTAACCTTGATTGAACTTTTCCGCGGCAACGACTTTATCGAGTAGCGCCTGCGGAATTGGTTCGCCGGTCTTGTAATGTTTCGCGTAATTCTTCAGGACTTCCGGCCAGGTCGCCCACATCTCGTTTACCTGGGACGGATACTCGACGAAATCGCGCGGCACGCTGGTTCCGCTGAACCGCGGATATTTCACATTTGAAAACATTCCATGGAGCGCATGACCGAACTCGTGAAACGCAGTGCGCACTTCATCATGGGTGAGCAAGGTCGGCTCGCCCTCCGGCGGTTTCGGGATGTTCAAATGATTGGCGACGACCGGTTTGGTCCCGAACAAGTCGCTTTGTTCAACGTAGGAATTCATCCAGGCGCCCCCGCGCTTGGAAGGTCGCGCGTAGTAATCGGCATAGAACAGCGCGAGTGGTTTGCTGTCCGCGTCGTAAACTTCAAACACGCGCACATCGGGCTGATATACAGGAAGATCGTGTCGTTCTTTGAAGGTGAGACCGTAGAGTTTACCCGCGGCGAAGAAAACGCCGTCGAGCAGGACGTGGTTCAACTCGTAGTATGGCCGCAGCTCCGATTCGTCGAAGGCATAGCGCGCTTTGCGCACTTTCTCCGAATAGAAATCCCAATCCCAGGGAGCGATTTGAAATCCACCTTTTTCCTGATCGACAACTTTCTGCATGTCGGCGGCTTCGCGTTTTGCGTTTGCCATTGCTGGTGGCGCGAGATCGGACAAAAGTTTGTTTACAGTCGGGACATCGTGCGCTGTCTGGTCTTCGAGTTGGTAGGCGGCCCAATTTGAATACCCGAGCAACTTCGCTTTTTCTGCCCGGAGCCGTGCCGTGCGAATGACCACTTCCCGGGTATCAAACGGCCCGCCCTTGCTGTTGCGAGCGAGCGATGCCTGCATGATGCGCTCCCTTAGCGCGCGGTTTTCCAACGACGCAAGCGGGGCCTGGCCGGTGGTGTTTTGCAGGCGCAACACAAATTTGCCCTCCTTGTGCTCATCCTTGGCGGCGGCGACGGCCGCGGCGATTTGGTTGTCGGAAAGACCGGCAAGGTCTTCTCGCCGATCGACAACTGCGGAGGAAGCGTTCTTTTCCTTTAGAACATTTTGCTCAAACTTCGTCTCGAGGGTCGCGAGCTCGGCATTGATCGCTTTGAGCTTCGTCTTGTCGGCGTCGGAAAGTTTCGCGCCTGCCCGCACGAAATCTTTGTAATAGCGTTCGAGCAGATAACTCGATTCCGGATCGAGGCCGAGGTTCTCACGGTTGGAGTAGAGCTCCTGGATTCGCCCGAAAAGTTTACCGTTGAGATGAATCGCGTCCTCATGGGCCGAGAGCTTCGGCGCAATTTCGGTGTCGATCTTCTGGCGCGTGGGGTTTGTGTCGGCGGCATTAAGATTCGAGAAAGTTTGCTCTGCGCGATCGAGGAGGCGGCCCGTTCGCTCCAGCGCGACGATGGTATTGTCGAAAGTAGCTTTTTCAGAGCTGGCGGCGATCGCATCGACTTCCTTGAGCTGTTCGCGCATGCCAGCTTCGATCGCCGGGACGAAATGTTCGTCTTTGATCTTATCAAACGGTGGCGTGTGATAAGGAAGAGTGCTTTCCACCAGAAGTGGATTGCCGCCGGCAGCCGGAGAAGCCGGGGATTTTTTCGCCGGAGGTTTCTCGGCATTGAGAGAGATAAAGGTGACTTGTATGGCGGCGAGAATTGCTAAGACGCGGAACAGCTGAGTGGTGGTGAGAGAATAACGCATATTGAGAGTGTCACTTGTGTACGCAGGGGCGATTGAACGCAACCACGATACTTTAGCTGTGGTGGCCGATGGGTGGATCGAGCAGTCCCTTGCTCGATGTTAAAATAATGTCGGCGAAGCCGAGAGTTGTTGACATCGCCCCGACGGAGCGGTCGATCAGACGCAGCCGACACGGCCGCCGCTGTTAGCGAAACGAGAGCCGCAACGGGCGAGTGCTACGCTTACAGGAAATTCGGCGCCTCTTCTTGTAAGGTTCGCGCGGCAATCGCGACGAATTGAGGACAATGGGCAACAAAACCCGTGTCCTCATTCTCGGTGGCGGCTTTGGCGGACTATATGCGGCGCTGGAATTTGAAAAGCGCAAAGATCAGCGGTTTGAAGTAACGCTCATCAGCCGGGAGAATTTCTTTCTGTTTACACCGATGCTTCATGAGATCGCGGCCAGCGATCTGGACCTGACCAACATCGTCAATCCGGTCCGTAAGATGATTCGGCATGTCAGTTTTTTCGTCGGCGATTTGGAGAAGATCGACATTGAGAACAGGCAGGTGGTTGTCTCACATGGTTTCGATCGTCACTCGCACACACTCGACTACGATCATCTCGTTCTTGCGCTCGGATCGGTCACGAATTTTTTCAATCTGCCTGGCGTAGCTGAGCGGGCGCTGACAATGAAGTCGTTAGGCGACGCCATCCAACTGCGCAATCGCTTGATTGCGCATCTCGAGGAAGCCGACACGGAATGCGCCAGGGCAGAACGTCAACCGCTCCTGACTTTCGTGGTTGCCGGCGGCGGATTTGCCGGCGTTGAGACGATTGCGAGCGTCAACGATTTTTTACATGACGCGCTCCCGTTCTATCCGAATCTTAAACCGAACATGTTGCGGGTGGTGCTGGTTCATCCGGGCGAATTCATCCTCCCGGAACTTGGAGAAAAGCTCGGTCGTTACGCCGATAAGAAGCTGCGCGCTCGAGGCGTAGAGATTTTCTCGAAATCGAAAGTTGCCGCCGTCAGGCCGCGCGAGATCGAGCTCAGCAATGGCGAGAAGATCGTCAGCGCGACCTTGATCTGGACCGCAGGCGTCTCACCGAACCCGACGCTCGATCTGGTCGCGTGCCCGAAAGAACGGGGTCGAATCAAGGTAAACGCGAACCTGGAGGTTGCAGGCGTTGAAGGTCTTTGGGCATTGGGCGATTGCGCATTGGTGCCGGATGCCGCGACCGGCGGTTATTGTCCGCCAACGGCACAGCACGCGTCGCGCGAAGGAAAAGTTCTCACGCACAACATCATCGCAAGCGTCGATGGGAAAGCGAAGAAACCGTTCAAATTCAAAACGCTCGGCTTGCTCGCCGCGATCGGACGTCGCACCGGCGTGGCGCGCATTCTCGGAGTAAACTTTTCCGGATTTATCGCGTGGTTTCTCTGGCGCGGAATTTACTGGAGCAAATTGCCGCGCATGGAAAAGAAGGTGCGCGTCGCGATCGATTGGGCTCTCGATGTATTTTTCTCGAAAGATTTCGTGCAATATCTCGATCAGCGCGCTCCAACGATTTCTGTAGCCGGGACCGGTGACACCGGCCGTCTATCGCACGACATTGCCCAACATCCAGCCTCCCCCATCCCCACTACAACGTCGTCGAGAGAGGTGGCTGCGTAAGGAATACGAAAAGAGAACGACCAAAAAATATGGATCCAAAGATTCTACGAGGGAGCACCGCCGAGGAAGAGCGGCTCGAGCACGACGTGCGCCGCGCACACAACTGGAAACGGTGGGGCCCATACCTCTCCGAACGGCAGTGGGCAACTGTCCGCGAAGATTATTCCGCGTATGGGAATTGCTGGGATTATTTTCCGCATGATCATGCGCGGAGCCGCGCTTATCGCTGGGGCGAGGATGGATTGCTCGGGATCACGGATCGGCAGTGCCGTCTTTGTTTCGCGCTCGCGCTTTGGAATGGTAAAGATCCGATTTTGAAAGAGCGGTTGTTCGGCTTGACCGGCTCGGAAGGCAATCACGGCGAGGACGTGAAGGAACTTTATTACTACCTCGATTCCACTCCGACGCATTCTTACATGAAGGCGCTCTACAAATATCCGCAGGCAGAATTTCCTTATGCACGACTAGTCGAAGAAAATCGCCGTCGCGGGCTGGGCGCGATCGAATTCGAACTAATCGACACCGGCGTCTTTAATGAAGATCGTTACTTTGATGTTTTTGCCGAATACGCCAAAGATTCGGAAAACGACATTCTGGTTCGCCTGACAATTGCAAATCGTGGCCCGGAAAAGGCGACTTTGCATTTGCTGCCGACACTTTGGTTTCGCAATACCTGGTCGTGGGGCCAAATCCCCGAAGAATGCACGAGCAAGCCATCAATCGTGTTGGAACGTGACGGCCTTGCAGAGGCCCATCACGATCAGCTCGGGGAATATCAAATTGCATACCAGGGCAACGCGACGCCGCTCTTCACCGAAAATGAAACGAACAGTGCGCGTCTTCACGGTTATGCGAACGGTCAGCCTTTTGTGAAAGACGGATTTCACGAATACATCGTGCACGGCCGGACAGATGCGGTGAATCCGGCGAAGACCGGCACAAAGTTCGCGCCGCATTACGTGTTGGAGATCGAACCGGGGCAATCGGAAGTGGTTAAGCTACGGCTCTCAGCTGTAGCCGCTACAGCGAGGCAAGATGCCTTCGCCGATTTTGACCAAATCTTCGCCCAACGCATCAAAGAGGCGGATGAATTTTACGACGCGATTTCGCCCGCCGGAATTGATGAAGAATCGAAGAAAGTTGCGCGCCAGGGCTACGCCGGGCTCCTCTGGAGCAAGCAATTTTATAATTACGTAATTCGCGAATGGCTGACGGGCGATCCGGCGCAGCCACCGCCTCCGCCGGAACGAAAGTTCGGCCGGAACCGCGAATGGACGCATCTTTTCAACCGCGACATCATCTCGATGCCGGACAAGTGGGAATATCCATGGTTCGCCGCGTGGGACCTCGCCTTCCACATGATCCCATTTTCGAAAGTCGATCCACACTTCGCGAAGAAACAGCTCATTCTCTTTCTGCGCGAGTGGTACATGCATCCGAACGGTCAGATTCCGGCCTACGAATTTGCGTTCGGCGATGTGAATCCACCGGTGCACGCGTGGGCGGTGTGGCGCGTTTACAAAATGACCGGGCCGCGCGGTCAACGCGATCGTGCTTTTCTTGAAAGCGCTTTCCAGAAGCTGCTGCTCAACTTCACCTGGTGGGTGAACCGCAAAGACGCGGAAGGCAACAATCTCTTCTCCGGCGGTTTCCTCGGACTCGATAACATCGGCGTCTTCGATCGTTCCAAGCCACTGCCGACCGGTGGATTCTTGCAGCAAGCCGACGGCACCGCGTGGATGGGATTTTATTGCCTGACCATGCTCTCCATGGCGATCGAGCTGGCGGAAACCAATCCCGTGTATGAAGACATGGCTTCCAAGTTCTTCGAGCATTTTATCGGCATTAGCGACGCGATGAATTCACTCGGCGGCACCGGTTTGTGGGACGAGGAAGACGGCTTCTATTACGACCAGCTCAAAGTTGACGGTCAAATGATCCCGTTGCGAACGCGGTCGCTGGTGGGGTTGATGCCATTGATCGCGGTGGAAAATCTCGAGACCGCGAAGATCAACAAACTACCGGGATTCAAAAAGCGAATGGAGTGGTTTCTCAATTACCGCAAGGACCTGGCCTCATTGATCACCTATTGCGAAGTGTGCCCGTCCACTGGGAACCGGATGTTGTCGATTCCAACGCGCGAGCGTTTGCAGCGCGCCTTGCGCTACATGCTGGACGAAAATGAATTTCTCTCACCGTACGGCTTGCGCTCCGTCTCGCGTGTCCATCGCGACAAGCCCTATATCTTCCGGGCCGGCAACGAAGAACACCGCGTCGATTATGTGCCCGGCGAAGGAACAAGTTATCTTTTCGGCGGCAACTCGAACTGGCGCGGACCAATTTGGTTTCCGATCAACTTCCTCATCGTCGAAGCGCTCGAGCGTTACCATGTGTTCTTTGGTGAAGGTTTCAAAGTGGAATGCCCGGTTGGCTCCGGAAAGATGATGACGCTGAAAGAAGTGGCGCAGGAACTCTCGCGACGGCTTTCGAGCATCTTTTTGCCTGACCAAAATGGTGCGCGTCCATGTCACGGCGAGATCGACAGGTATGCGACCGATCCGCACTGGCGGGATTTGGTTTTGTTCAATGAATATTTTCACGGCGAAACCGGACGCGGTCTGGGCGCGAGTCATCAAACCGGTTGGACCGCCCTGGCGGTAAAATTACTGGAGAACACAATTAATGATCCTGACCGAACGGAACAGATCCGACGCAACGGCGCGAGCGAGGCGGCCAAAGTACGTGGCGCGACTGGCGCGAAGCGCGGACGAACTGCGCCGCGCCCAGCGGTTGCGGTTTGAGGTTTTCAATCTCGAACTCGGCGAAGGCCTGACGGAATCGCACGTCACGGGGCTCGATGTCGATCCGTTCGACGAGTTCTGCGATCATTTGATCGTCGAACACGTCGCGACCGGCGAAATTGTCGGCACGTATCGGTTGCAGACCGGTCAACTCGCGGCCGCGAATCTCGGCTATTATTGTGAACGGGAGTTTTATTTCGCGCCTTACGAACCGTTGCGCTGCGAAATGATCGAACTTGGCCGTGCCTGTGTGCATGCCGACCATCGCAACTTCAATTTGTTGCATCTGCTTTGGCGCGGCATTGCCATCTACGCAATCGAACGCAAAGCGAGGTTCCTTATCGGATGCAGTTCGCTTACCTCGCAAGATCCGGTAGAAGGCGCGGCGATGTACCAACAGCTGCGTTCCAGGTTTCTCGTCAAGCGGGTATGGCAAACATTTCCGCACCCTGTTTTCGGATTTCCAGTGAGCCTGCCTGTTCCGGCTGGACCGCCACCGCCCAAACTCTTGCGCGCGTATCTCGCCATCGGCGCGAAAATCTGCGGCCCGCCGGCTATCGATCGCGAATTTGGCACGATTGATTTCCTCACGTTGCTCGATCTTCACGCGCTGCCGGGCATCGTTCGGGCCCATTTTCTCAGATGAAAGGACAACCATGAAACGGATTCAAATTCTTGCACTCGCCTTCGCACTGGTAATGACCGGCGTCTCAGCCAAAGCAGATTTGCCAGCCAAAAAGGTGCTGACTCTCGAAGTCGTGAAGAAAATCGCGATCGCGGCTGAAGCCGAAGCGAAGAAGCGCGGCGCTACCGTCGTAATTGTCGTAGTTGATGACGGCGGGCACATCTTGCTGCTGGAGCGCTTGGACGACACACAGGTCGCGAGCGTGGAAGTAGGGATCGGTAAAGCCCGAACGGCGGCGATCTTTCGCCGACCGAGCAAGGTCTTCGAAGATCAGGTTCGTGAAGGTCGCGTGGCTGCCCTGGCTTTGCCTGGTGCGACACCGTTGCAAGGCGGCATTCCGATTACATTTGAAGGCAAAGTCATTGGCGCAATCGGTGTCAGTGGCAACACTCCACAGGAAGACGAGGACATCGCAAAGGTCGGCGCAGCGAGCGCGGCGGCAGCGATCGAGGGAAGTAAATGAAGAGTCGCAATGCTTGCACTGTCGCTGGGATCGATGGTCTCAGCTCTGGATGCGGTGATGTCGCGGAGTGGCCAGGATCACCAACCCCGGCTACAACTACACAGGTGAGCTCCCTTTTTCTCGGAATTTGGCGCGCATTCGCGGTCGGATTTTTCTCTTTACTGGCTCTCGTGGAAATTAGCGTGACAATCCCGTTTGTCGATCGTAGCAAACGCCTGCACGCGCGCACTGCGTGGCTCCGGTACTGGTGCCGTTTCGCGTCTCGCGTCCTTGGGATTCGCATAACGACAAACGGCTCGATGCCGCGCTCCGGCCTCTTGGTGTGTAACCACCTGAGCTATCTTGACATCATCGTTCTGAGCTCGATCGGGCCGTGCGTCTTTGTCGCCAAACGCGATATCGTGGCGTGGCCTTTGTTCGGTTGGTTGACGCGCGCCGCCGGCACAATTTTTGTCGATCGCGAGCGCAGATTGGGCAGCGCGGCAGTTGTCGATCTTGTTCGCGAAGCGATCAATGGCGGCTCGCTCGTAGTCCTATTTCCCGAAGGCACAAGTTCCGATGGCTCGACGGTGTTACCTTTCAAGTCATCGTTGTTGGAATCAGCCGTGCAACTTCGCTGTGCGGTCGCCGCTGCCACTATCGAATATGCGCTCGACGATGGCTCGGTCGCCGATGAGGTCTGCTACTGGCGCGACATGACATTCGGGCCTCACCTCCTCAATCTTTTTTTCAAACGCGAAATCCGGGCAAAATGCTCGTTTTCTCTTCCGGAAATTCGAGCCGGCAACCGCAAAGAGATCGCTCGCCAGTTGCGCGATGAAATCGTGTCGATGCGGTCATGACGAAGCAAGCGCGAGCGATGCACAAACAGTTGATTCGAGTCGTTTATCCGACAGACGCTGGGAGAATCGCGCTTCGCACAGAGCTTGATTGGGAGACGAACATTGAGGCTAGCGGCCAGAATGGCTGCGCTGG
>JBIOVE010000215.1:0-10895 GCA_044867565.1 Candidatus Udaeobacter sp.
TGAGCGTGTCCAGGATGAAACGGACGCGCACAAATTCCGATGGCCACAGCGCGCGGTCGGGATTCGGCGCGACCCCGCGGGCTTTCACAGTTCCAGAACCTGGCTGCACTGCGTTGTCTATGAAGTAAAGATCGCCCATACGCGGTTCGATCGAGCCATCAGATAAATAAGTTTCGACTTTTACGTTTGGCCCGCCGAGATATTTTCGGACCAGCGGAAGATCGTTCTCGGCCACCGTAAAATCAGTGTAAATCGGGTCCAGACCTTGAATGGTGACAAGCGGCGGAGTCGAGGGGCCAACCAGGTTGCCGACATCAACATTCCGCAGACCCACGCGTCCATTGATGGGCGATTTAATGTAACAAAAATCGAGATTCACCTGGGCAGCCTCCGCCGCAGCCTGGGACTTCTGCGCGTTCGCCACAGCCGTGTCGTAGTCTTGCTGCGATATGACTTTTCTCGCGCGCAGGTCCTCTTGTCGCTTCAGGTTCGCCCGATCTAACGCCGCTTGCGCTTTCGCCTGATCGAGAGTGGCTTGAAATGGGCGCGGATCAATGGTGAAAAGAGGATCACCCTTCTTTACATCCGCTCCATCTTGAAAATCGCGCGTGATGATTTGCCCGCTCACCTGTGCCTGCACCTGCACCGTTTCGTAAGCCGCGCAGGTGCCGATTTCATCAAGATAAAGAGGCACATCTTTTGTGATGACTTTGGCCACCGTCACCGGGCGGCCCGGCGGTTGTGCCGGTCGCGCCGAAGGCACACCTTGCCGCAAACTGCGCAGCAGAACCAAACCAGCCAATAAGACAAAAAGCAGGTAGGCCCAACGCGGGACAGATTGTGCTCCTCTCCGCCGAGGCTTCACTGCCTTCGGTGCTCTATTCGCGACGCGACGCTCCTCTTCTTGCACGATGTTCATTTCTTTATCGCGGACCGGAATTTCGCCGGTGCGCCATTTCCGTTTTTCCTTTCCGCTTTCTCGTAAATCCGCGTGAGCACGCGCACGCAAGTACGCAAATCTGCCTCTGAAATATTTTCCAGTAATTCGTGGCGAAGTTCTTCGGCGGCCGCGTTGATCCGGGAGATCACATTCTGCGCGCGCCGGCCGAGCAGCACCATTTTGCAACGGCGATCACGCGGCGAACTTTTGCGAGCAACCCAGCCTTCGTTCTCCAACCGATGTAACAATGTCGCCAATGATGGCTCTTCGATGCCTAGCCGAGCGGCAATCTCGGCCTGAGTAAGCGCCCCGGGAGCAATTGAAAGATGCAGCAACGTGCGCCACTTCGCCTGGCTCATGCCCATCGGCTTAAGCCGTTCATCCAATTTTAGCCTCCAGGCACGAGCGGTCCCGTGCAATAAAGGGCCAAATGTTTCCCAGTCAGATATCATGGCAGACAGAATTGGTTAGCATGCTAACCAATTCTTCTTCTCCGCGCTTGTCAAACTCGTGAATTGTCGCGCGCCTTGTAGCCGAAATAGCCCGTCAGGATCAGCACCCCGGCTATAAACTACGCGGAATTGAGGTGGCTTCACAGCTTGTCGATGGCGAAAACGGAAACTCCCCTTTCCCGATAATCCTGGATCGACAACACGCGTCGCGGAGACAGCGGCAGCCATTGTCGCGCCGTTTCCGCAGCGTTTTCGTTATCCGGTTGCACCAAGAAATAGCGCGTATCCTCCGGAAGGTCGGCGATGCGGCTCACGTAAACGATCGGACGGCGAACGTAAAAGAGAAACGGTTGATAATCTGGATCGACCGCATAAAGCCGTTCCGACCCGGGGATAATGGCCTCGATTTTCGCAGCGATTGTTTTCACTTTTTGCCGCGCTTGCAAACGCGGGACAATCGCCACGGCATAAATACAAACAGATGCGCAAGTGGCAATCGTGAGAACAGTAATCGCGCGTCGCCGCTCCTTTAGGGAGAAAGTTTTTCCGCCGAGCCATCGCGGCCACGTCACGGTTTCGGCAGTCAGAATCGAGGCGAGTAACCACGCAAAGGGCGCGAGCAGCGGCAAGGTATAACGCGGCAGCGCTCCGGGTATAAAATCGACAATCACCAGTGGAATTACGACTCCCCAGCTTAAACCACGGACAATGTCGATCTTACGGTCGGACGAAAATCTCGCGCCGACAAACAACGGCACAAAAAAAAGCCAGGGCAAAAAGTAGCCGAGGCTGCGCGGAATATTTAGTGCCCAGCTCGCAAACTTGAACCCCTCTCCGGCAAGCCGCCCGGAAAATTGTCGCGACCAGACATAAGCGACATGCGCTCCGCCCGTCATGCTCACGAAAGGAATCGCCCACGCAGCGAAGATCGAGATCATTACAATGAGGCCAATCAGATGTGGGACATTCCAAATTGTTCGCAGTTCACGCGAGCGCCAAAGAACCGCGATCACAATTGCGTAGAAAAAGAAAAGATGCATCGGACCTTTGGCCAGCCAGCCGAGTCCGAGAAAAATCCAAGGCACCATCCAGCTAAGCCACGGCGATCGTTTCTCCTCCCACCAGCTTAGCCAGCAAACGAAAGCAATCGCGAAGAGCGCAACGTAAAGCGCTTCGATCTCGATTAAGCGTCCTTTCTCGATCATGCCGAAGCTTGTCAGCCAGATCAGCGCCGCGATTATCGATCCGTTCGCGCCGAGGCTCACGCGCCCAATCGTGATAAACACAAGTGCCACCGCCAGCACACAAAGCACCGATGGCAAGCGCGCCGTCCATTCGTTGCGTTCCCCGAAGATCTTGAAGGACATCGCGACCAGCCAGTTAATCAACGGCGGTTTTCGCAGGTACGGCTCGCTGCCGACTTTCGGCACAACGTAGTCGCCGGTTTCGATCATCCGCACTGCCGGCAAGATCCGCCGTCCTTCTTCTCCTTTGATCTCAAGGGAACCAAGCGCCGGAAGATAAATCGCCGCCCAGCACATCACGACGAGCAGTAAGTTGGCGGAGCGCGACATGATAAGGTCCAACGTCCATCGTCCAACGCCTAACGTCCAATGCGGGGGGCCGTCTTGCGGATGCGGAGGCGCTTGTGTCAAACGCCTGACAAAGGACAAGCACCGAAGTTTGCAGGGGCCGAGGCGCGGCGGTGACTGTTAAACTAACGATTCAACGCTTGATCGTTTCAACAGCGATGTAAACCGCGGCTTGACGGTACGAGCTCTCCAAGTTAACTTGAGCGTCTAGTCCGCGCGCTGATCGGAGTGGGAACTGGTGTCCCACTCTTTTTAGTCTGCGGGCTACATGTTTTTATGAACGCAGAATTTATTGCCATGCTCGATTACCTGGAGCGGGAGCGCGGAATCAAACGCGAAATCCTGCTCGAGGCGGTCTCGAACGCCCTGCTCTCAGCCTCAAAGAAGAGCGTCGGCGCTTCGCGCGACTTGCGCATCGACATCAATCCGAAGACCGGCGAAATCCGCGCACTGGCAAACCTGGTGGTGGTAGATCAGGTCGGCAATCCGCAGGACGAGATTGAGCTTTCGAAAGCGCGCAAGATCAAGCCCGATGCAAACATCGGTGACATTGTCGAGGTGGAAGTGACACCGCGAAACTTTGGACGAATCGCTGCGCAGACTGCCAAGCAGGCGATGATGCAGCGCATTCGCCAGGTTGAAAAGGAAATGATCTACGAGGAGTTCAAGGATCGCGCTGGCGAAATCGTGAGCGGGACGGTGCGGCGCTTCGATCGCTCGGATGTCATTCTCGATCTTGGAAAATTTGAAGCCATCATGCCGCAGCGCGAGCGGGTAGTCGTGGAAGATTATAATGTGGGCGATCGGCTCCGCGCTTACGTCGTTGCAGTCGAAAACGGTATCCGCGGCCCAGAGATTATCGTTTCACGCAGTCATCCGAATTTCGTGCGTCGTCTTTTCGAATTGGAAGTAAGTGAGATCGCCGACGGCACCGTGGAAATTCGCGGCATCGCGCGGGAAGCGGGTTATCGGACAAAAATCGCAGTCTGGAGCGCGAACGAGAAGGTGGACCCTGTGGGCGCTTGCGTTGGAATGCGCGGTTCACGAGTCAAAAACATTGTGCGCGAGCTCAACAACGAGAAAGTGGACATCATCCGCTGGAGCTCCGATCCAAAAGAATTTGTGCTCGAAGCCCTCAAACCTGCCAAGGTCAAGAACCTGGTTTTCGATACCGAAAAGAAGAGCGTCCAGATTTCCGTGGATGAAGATCAACTTTCCCTCGCGATCGGGAAAAAAGGGCAAAACGCGCGTTTGACTTCGCGACTGACTGGTTGGGAAATTAACATCGGCAAGGACATTTCGGCCACAACCGCGGTCGAACAAAAAGTGGTGCAGGCAGCGCAAACGCTCGCGGGTGCGTTGCCTGTTACCGAGGAACAGGCGCTCGCGCTGGTGAAATCCGGTTTCACCAATCTGGAAGGATTGCGTGATGCGGACGTACAGGACTTGGTGGATATTCTCGCGATCGATGAGACAAAGGCGCGCGAGATTCACGAAGCCGTGCACCGAAAAGAGCTGGTGCAGTAATATGGCTCTGGTTTAACGCGCTCGAGCCATGAGCGAAATTTTAGAGAAACGACAATGGCAACGAAGACGAGCAGCAAGACTGCAGCGCGCAGACCCGCCGCGCGCAAGACTCCTTCTGCCCGCAAGCCAGCGGCCGCTCCGGAACCAAAGGTCTCAAAGAAAAAGCTAAAGACTGATGCCGGCTCGGCCCAGGCAGCTGCAGCCGAAAAAGTCGCGCCACAAACCTCTCCAGCGCCGCGCCACGAAGTCGAGAGCATTTCACTCATCGACAAGAAAAAGCCGCGTAAAAAAACGGAAGATGGAGCTGTAAAAACAAAGCGAGCCGTTCTGCCCCCGATTTCGCGCATCCGAGCATCATTGGAAAGGCCGCCTGCTCCACCTAAACCTGCGGCGCCAGCAAAGAGAGAAGCACCGCCTTCGGCCGAAGCGCCGGGCGTCGTTGTCGATGGCACGACCGCACCGCCTGCTGCCATCACACCCCCAGTCGAAGCGGAGGTGGAGCCCCAGAAAATTATCCACATCAAACCGCCAATCATTGTCAAACAATTGGCGGCCGAGCTTGGATTAAAACCGCATCAACTCATCGCCGAGCTGATGAGTTTCAACATTTTCGCGAATATCAATCAGACGATTGAGCCCGATATCGCATCCAAGATTTGCGAGAACCATGGGTTCGTCCTGGAAAAAGAGCGCCGCGAAAAAGGCGCCGGCGTGCACAAAGTCGAACAGGTGGTAGTCGCGCCTCCTCCGCCGGTTATTGAAAAGGAAGAAGAACTCAAGCCGCGCGCCCCGATCATCACATTTATGGGTCATGTTGATCATGGGAAGACGTCGCTGATGGACGCGATTCGCAAGACGCGGGTCGCGGCAGGCGAGGCTGGCGGAATTACCCAGCACATCGGCGCTTATAGCGTAGATCACAACGGAGCGAAAATTGCTTTCATCGACACGCCAGGTCACGCCGCCTTCACCGCGATGCGCGCGCGTGGCGCCAACGTGACCGATATTGTCGTGCTCGTCATCGCGGCAGACGACGGGATCATGCCGCAAACAATTGAGGCGATCAATCACGCCAAGGCCGCTCCACATGTGAAGATCATGGTCGCACTTAACAAAATCGATCTGCCTGGAGCAAACATCGACAAGGTGAAAAAGCAGCTGCAAGAGCATGGTCTCACGCCAGAGGATTGGGGTGGCGAAACGATTGTTTGCCCGGTTTCGGCCACGAAAGGCACGGGGATCGATCATCTCCTTGAGATGATGACGCTGCAGGCGGAAGTGATGGAGCTTAAAGCATCGCCCACGGCCACACCGCGCGGGACTGTGATCGAAGCACAAGTCGAAGCCGGGCGCGGCCCCACCGCCACCGTCATCGTGCAGATGGGAACCTTGAAAACCGGCGATCCTTTCATCTGCGGCGATTACAGCGGCAAGGTGAAATCGCTTTTAGATGATCGTGGCCAGCCGATCAAGGAAGCCGGGCCGTCCACGGCCGTAAAAGTGCTTGGCTTCACCGGGCTGCCGAACGCCGGTGACGAACTTCTCGTCATGGAGTCGGAACGCTCGGTGAAAACCCTGAGCGACGAACGCCTGGAGGCAAAACGCGCCAACAAACTGACCCTGCCGCAACGTGCCACGCTCGAGAGTCTGCTCGAAGCCGCCGACGGAAAAAAAGTTTTGCGCATTGTGCTAAAGTGCGACGCGCAAGGCTCGCTTGAAGCGCTGGTCGGCGCGCTGGAGCAGATCGAAAGCAAAAAGGTCGACCTGGAAATCATTCACTCAGCGGTGGGACCAATCTCGGAATCGGACATTTTGCTGGCAAGCGCATCGGATGCTGTCGCAGTCGGCTTCAACGTGAAGGTCGAGAGCATGGCCGTCTCTGCCGCGAAGCGCGAAGGCGTACAGATCAAGCTTTACAGCATCATTTATGAACTGCTCGACCAAATCAAAGAAGCCATGGCCGAATTGCTCGAGCCCGAGCATCGAGAAACGGTCATCGGACACGCCGAAGTAAAACAGGTTTTCCAATTGAGCAAAGGCATCGTGGCCGGATGTCTGGTTACTGACGGTCGCATCGCCCGCGCCGGGCGCGCCCGGTTGCTGCGGAAGCGGCAGCCCGTTTACGACGGCGGGATTTCGACACTACGCCGCTTTCAGGATGACGTGAAAGAAGTGCGTTCCGGTCTGGAATGCGGCATCAAGCTCGGTGACTTCAGCGAATATCAAGTGGGCGACGTGATCGAGTGCTATCAACTTGAAGCGATCGCGCAGAAACTGTGAGTCGTTAAATCGTTAAAAGAGTTCGCCGTTGTAACTCTGTAATTTGTAACCGTTTTAGCCTTTCACTTCCGATGAAACATCGAATGTTGCGCGTAAACGAACTGTTGAAACGAGAGCTGAGTGGAATCATCGCGCGAGAAATGAATTTTGAAGGTGCTCTGGTCAGTATCAACCACGTCGATGTAACCTCGGATTTAAAAAACGCGCATGTGTTTGTGAGCGTCCTTGGATCGAAAAGCGGAGAGAGTGTCATGACCAAACTCGCTTCGCATCGGGCAACATTGCAAGCCGAGCTTGGCCGTCACGTCACCATGAAATATACGCCGCATCTCATTTTTCATCTCGATGATTCCATCGAACGCGGTGCTCGCGTAATCGAGATTCTACAAGAAATCGAGACGCCTTCCGGCGAGGAGAAATGAAGGCGGCCCTCATGCTAACCTCCTCTCTCAGGGAGAAGGGACCCCTCCACCCCCCTCTCCCTCTGGGAGAGGATTGAGGTGAGGGCAAAATTGTGATCGGATGACCACAGCCAATTTTTCGGAAATTGCCCGCATATTGCGTGAACACACGCGGTTCGCGGTCATGAGCCACGTCCGTCCGGACGGGGATGCGCTCGGCAGCCAGCTTGCGCTTGCACTTTCCCTTCAACAACTCGGGAAGGAAGTTCGCGTCTGGAATGAAGATGGTATGCTCGAGAAGTATTCCTTCCTTCCACGCGCAGAATTGGTAACGAAGCCGCCTTCGGCCTCGGAAGATGTCGATGTCGCCATCGCGCTCGATACGGCAATTCAGAACCGGCTCGGGACTACGCTCGCGGCTATTCGGTCAGCGAAAATCTGGATCAATATCGACCACCATCTAAGTAATCCCGGTTATGGCGACGTTGTCTATGTTGATCCGACCGCGCCTGCCACGGCAGAAATCATTTTTGGGCTGATCAAGAGTCAGGGGCTGCCGTTCAATCGCGACATCGCGGAGAATCTTTACGCTGCGATCTCCACCGACACTGGCTCGTTTCAATATCCGAAGACAAGCGCGCACACCTTCGACATTGCAGCGGAGCTGATTCGCGCCGGTCTCGACGTTGGTCGTTTAAACCAACAGCTTTACGAGAATTATCCGCGACGCCGGCTGGAGCTTTTACGAGAACTCCTGCGCAACATGCGTTTTGAACATGGAGATCGCGTCGCGAGCGTCAGCCTCAGTTTAAACACGGCCGCGGAACTGAATGTTCTTCCTGAAGACAACGAAGGATTGATCGATCATCTCCGCGCCATTCGCGATGTGATTGTCGCTGTCTTTTTTGAAGAACTGGCCGACGGCAAGGTGCGTGTCAGCATGCGTTCGAAAAGCGATGCCGTCGATGTGTGTGCCATTTGCCAGAAATTCGGCGGAGGAGGACACACGCTCGCTGCAGGCGCGCGCGTGCGCGGGACGCTCGCTCAAGTCGAAGAGAAAGTCCTGGAGGAGATTGGTGAAGTCCTTAAATCCCACCCCTGACGGCGTCCTGCTCGTCGATAAAGCGGAAGGGATGACTTCGCACGACGTCGTGGCGCTGATCCGGCGCAAGCTCGAGATCAAGAAAGTCGGCCATTGCGGGACGCTTGATCCGATCGCGACAGGCTTGCTGCTGCTCACGCTCGGACGCGGGACAAAGATTCAGGATTTGCTCATGAGCGAAGACAAGGAATATACCGGCACCCTGCTGCTCGGTGTGACGACCAGCACGCAGGATCGAGAAGGCGAAATCATCGATCAGCGTGAAGTGCCGGCGCTCGACGAAAACACAATCCGCGCAGCCTTTGAAAAATTTCGTGGCGATTTTTATCAAATGCCGCCGATGGTCTCCGCAAAAAAACACGGCGGCGTGCCGCTCTACAAGCTGGCGCGCCAGGGAAAGGTGGTTGAACGCGAGCCGCGCCTTGTTCACGTCTATCGCTACAGCGTGGATCGAATCGCGTTTCCTGAAATCGATTTTAGCGTCTTGTGCAGCAAAGGTTTTTATGTTCGCACGTATGTCCATGATATCGGCGAGGAAGTTGGTTGCGGCGCCCATCTTAAGTCGCTCCGGCGCTTGAAGTCGGGAAGGTTCGATGTCGATCAAGCGATCAGCGTCGATCAAATCAAGGACGCGTCGCGCAAAGAAATTCTCAGTCGCCTTCTGACCCTTCCCGAAGTTTCGCGCATGCGGGGCGCATGAGGGAAAATCACGAAGCTCGAATGACGAAAGACGAAAGAAATCCGAATGACGAAGCCCGAACAATTCCCCGGGCGTTAAACTTTCGTGCTTTGTGCCTAGTCATTGTTTCGTCATTCGTCACCCGTCGTTCGTTATTGTCTTGATGCAAACGCTGCGCTCCATCTCCGAACTTTCACATTTGCCTGGCCCGCTTTTTCTGGCGATTGGAGTTTTCGACGGCGTGCATCGCGGTCATCAGGCTGTAATTTCCACCTCAACCAGTCACGCGCGATCGGCGGACGGAACGCCAGTGGTCATAACGTTCGATCCACATCCACTCAAAGTGCTGCGCCCAGACGATGCGCCCCATCTCCTCACTGCCACTCAGCACAAAATCGCGTTGATCCGCGCCTTGGGCGTCGAGCATCTCCTTGTGATCAACTTCGACAAGAAATTTGCCGCCACCTCACCGGAAAATTTTATCGAGCAGCTTGCGATGCATTCAAAACCGCTGTGCGAAATTTGCGTCGGACACGAATGGTCGTTTGGAAAAGAACGGCGCGGCAATCTGAATCTTCTCAAAAAACTCGGTGCGCAATTCCACTTCGACGTGGTTGGAATCCCTCCGGTGAAAGTGAACGGCGCGGTCGTAAGCAGCACGGCTATCCGGCAAGCGGTGGAGAAAGGCGATTTCGCAACGGCTGCTGCAATGCTCGGCCGTGAGTACACGATTCTGGGCACAGTCAAAGCTGGCGACAAGCTCGGGAAAAAACTCGGTTACCCTACTGCCAATCTGAGCGCGCATAGCGAGCAGTTTCCGCCAAACGGCGTTTATCTCTCGGAGGCGCGGATTCAGGGAGTCTTGTATCGTGGCGTCGTCAATCTCGGTTATCGGCCCACGGTCAGCAGCGAAAAATCCGAGCGTGTGCTGGAAATTTATCTGCTCGATTTTGATCGCGAAATTTACGGCGAGGATGTTGAAGTCCGCTTCGTGCGCTACCTCAGGCCCGAAAAAAAATTCGAGAATCTCGATGCGCTCACGCGCCAGATCGAACTCGATGTACAGCAGGCACGCGAACTCTGCGAGATCTAAGGTCGCAATTCGCTCGTCTTCGACACAGCGGCGATAATACCGCCGGCCATCACCAAGAGGCCGCTGGCGAACGCGAGGGCGAAGAGCCACAATGTCGGCAACGCCGTCAGGCGGGTCACACCCACGACGAGAAAACGTCCTCCGTCCGAGAGCACATAAGCCAGCGCGCTCGCGAGCAAGGTGATGCCCAGGAGGATCGCGCCGCGGAGCGAGCGGCGGGCGGCGCGGCGCGGCGCGGGTAATTGCTGCAATACGCGCGCAGTAAATCCTTCGTCGTCGATGTACAGCGCCGCCTCGCGCAGTTGTCGATCCAGCCAATCGTCCTGCTTTAACTCGTTCATGTTACTCAGGTTTCCATGCTGCCAGCGTGCGTTTCAATTTCTCTCGTCCCCTTAACACATTCGTCTTCACCGTGCCAAGCGGAATATCCAGTACCCGAGCGGCCTCGTCATGCGAAAGTCCATTTTGGCAGCAAAGCAAAACCGCCGAACGCTCGTGCAGGGGAAGCAAATTCAGCGCATGCATAAGGTCATGTCTCAGGCCAGGATCGGCCACCTGGGGATCCCGTTCGGATTGAAGTTGTTTCTCATCGATTCCGACAAGTTCTTTGCGTCGTCGTGCGTCTTCCCGAAAACGATTGTAGGCAATGCGATAAAGCCAGGTCGAGAAACGGGCTTCACCCCGAAAGCTGCGGATGTTTTTATATGCTCGCAAGAAAGTGTCCTGGGCGAGGTCATCCGCCAGCGCGACATCGGTGCGGGTAAGCTGGCGCAGGAGACCTCGCACACTCGATTGATGCCGCCGCACCAGTTCGCCGAACGCGTGCTGA
>JBIOVE010000216.1:0-3620 GCA_044867565.1 Candidatus Udaeobacter sp.
CCTTGGCTCGACGCTCAGCAAGGATGCCGGAAAAGTAAACGCGCTCATAGTCACTGCGAATACGTCCGATTAGTTCCTTGATTTGTGTGTCGCTCACTCCGTAACCCTTCGTAAAACGATCGGTTAACGCCAGCAGCAAAGTGATAATCGCCTCCTGGTTTTCTGGATCGGTCTTCAGCACATCCAGGCAAATACTTTCTGCTTCGGCCGGTTCGTTAAGCAGCCGATAGCGCATCGCCTTTTCCAGCGCAGCAGGAATAGCTTCTTTATGGAGCGATTTGAGTTCGGACATGGTCTCTTGCGTAATTTGTTAAACCGTTAAATTCGTAAATCGGGGAAACTAAAGCGATTCACGATTCACGAATTACGATTCAACTTCCTCTTCATCCATTTCCAAATCCATCCAAACGGATCATAGAAGTCATCCACCACACGTTCTTTCAGCGGAATGATTCCATTATCTGTGATCTCAATGCTCTCAGGACAAACTTTCGTGCAACACTTCGTGATGTTGCAGTAGCCGATGCCCTGCGCGTTTCGCAATTCATCAATGCGATTTTCGATGTCGAGTGGATGCATCTCCAGCGCCGCCACGTGAATGAGAAAACGCGGCCCGATAAATTTCTCATGCATCTGATGATCGCGCAGCACATGGCAAACATCCTGGCAAAGAAAACATTCAATGCATTTCCGAAATTCCTGGATGCGATCGATGTCTTGCTGCTGCATTCGCCAGGTCCCGTCGGGAGCATCAGGCGGACGCGGCTTAAACTTCTTGATTTTCTTTTTCACCCGAAAATTCCACGAAACATCCGTGATTAAATCTTTTAAAACCGGAAACGCTTTCATCGGCTCGACCGTGATCGGTTTGTCGAGCGGCAATTCACTCATCCGCGTCATGCACATCAGCTTCGGCATACCGTTGACCTCCGCCGAACACGATCCGCACTTACCCGCCTTACAGTTCCACCGGCATGCAAGGTCGTTCGCCTGGATCGCCTGAATTTGATTTACGGCGTCGAGCACAACCATACCTTCAGAAATCTCCGTGGTGTAATCGCGGAATTCGCCGCCTTTGGCATCGCCTCGCCAGATTTTGAAGGTGGCGGCTTTCATGAGACTCGATGCGGAATTCCCGTCGAGTAGCGCACGCGTCTCGCGTGCTGGTTGTGGTGTCCCGCCGCAACGAGCTTTTCATCGGCTCGCAAAATCATTTCGCTTCCAACCGTCCTCGGATTTGACGCACAGGCAAAGCGTGCGACGACGAAGACGCCATCGCCAACGCGCGAGACGCGTGCGCTACCCAATCGTCGATTGCGCGTATTCATTTCATTTCTTCGATAATCTGCTTCAAATACTCGGGCATCTCCGGCAACGGATCCAACCGAACGTGCATCGAGTCATCCTCGGCTTTCGAGATGATCGTGTTCACTTTGCCGAAGGCGTCATCCCTGTCTGGGTAATCTTCACGGAATTGCGCGCCGCGACTTTCTTTTCTTTCCAGCGCGGCGTGCGTGATCGCTTCCGAAACCGTTAATAGATTTGTCAAATCGAGTGCAGTATGCCAGCCGGGATTGAATTCGCGGTTCCCGGTAACGCGAACGCCATTCGCGCGATGTCGAAGTTCCGTCAATCGCTCCAGCACTGGTTGCATTTCGTCTGCGTTCCGCACAATTCCAACGCTGTTTTGCATTATCTCCTGCAAATCGTGTTGCACCTGATAGGGATTTTCGTTGCCGCTCCTCTCGAACGGCGCCAGCGCCTCGCGCGCCGTAATCTCGATCTTGTCATCATCGATCTTGCCGAGTGAATTCTCCTTCGCGAATTTCGCGGCAAATTCTCCTGCGCGTTTTCCAAAAACCAAAAGGTCGGAGAGCGAATTTCCGCCGAGCCGATTCGCGCCGTTAATCCCGGCCGCGCATTCGCCTGCGGCAAACAAACCAGGTAGGCGCGACATTTGCGTGTCCGGATCGACGCGCACTCCGCCCATGATGTAATGCGTTGTTGGTCCCACTTCCATCGCTTGCTCCGTGATATCGATGTCCGCCAGTTGCTTAAACTGATGGTACATGCTCGGCAGTTTCCTTTTAATGTACTCGGCGGAGTTCGGAAGTTTTTGCTTGATCCAGGAGATATCGAGAAACACTCCTCCATGCGGGCTCCCCCGCCCTTCTTTGATCTCACGCACGATGCAACGTGAGACGTGATCGCGAGTCAGCAGCTCGGGCGGACGACGCGCATTTTTGTCACCCTGGCAATAGCGCCATCCTTCTTCTTCGTTATCCGCAGTCTGCGCTTTGTAGCTCGCGGGAATATCATCGAACATGAAGCGGCGACCTTCCTTGTTCGTGAGAATTCCGCCATCGCCGCGCACGCCTTCGGTAACAAGAATTCCGGAAACGCTCGGCGGCCAAACCATTCCCGTCGGATGAAATTGGACAAATTCCATGTCGATCAATTCCGCACCCGCGTCATAGGCAAGCGAGTGACCGTCGCCGGTGTATTCCCAACTGTTGCTCGTGATTTTGTATGCGCGGCCGATGCCGCCTGTCGCCAGAACAATCGCTTTGGCCCGAAAAATTTTGAAGCGCCCGTGTTCGCGGTCGTAACCGAAAGCGCCGACTATCCGGTCGCCATCTTTTAGCAACGAAAGAATCGTATGCTCCATGTGCACATCGATTCCTTGGTGGACCCCGTGATCCTGGAGAGTGCGAATCATTTCGAGGCCGGTGCGATCGCCGACATGCGCAAGACGAGGATATTTGTGACCGCCGAAATTTCTTTGCAGAATCCGTCCGTCTTTTGTGCGATCGAACACTGCGCCCCACGCTTCAAGTTCGCGCACGCGATCGGGTGCTTCCTTGGCGTGCAGCTCAGCCATACGCCAGTTGTTGACGTATTGGCCACCGCGCATGGTGTCTGCGAAATGCACCTTCCAGTTGTCGCGCTCATCGACATTAGCCAGCGCGGCGGCGATTCCGCCTTCAGCCATCACCGTATGCGCTTTCCCCAGAAGCGATCTGCAAACCAAGCCGACCCGAACTCCCGCCGCCGACGCTTCAATCGCCGCGCGGAGTCCAGCACCGCCAGCGCCGATAACCAAAACGTCGTGCTCGAAAGTTTCGTAATCGGTCATTGTAAGTCGTGATTCGTGATTCGTTACATTGTTAACGCGCGCACGTCAGCCAAATCTCGATTCACGATTTTCGAACCACGATTCTCCCGTCTTTCAAACGATCCGAAAGTCGTGCCAGATGCCCATAGCACACAGCCGCACGTAAAGATCAGTGAAAGCCACCCAGAACAAACTTATCCAGGCCCAGAGCATGTGGCGTTGGTTAAAACAGGTTACGCAGGCGTAGGCACGATAACAGACCGGTGATTTGGAAAACTGATCCAGGAATCCTCCGGCCAAGTGTCGCAGCGAATGGCAACCGAATGTATAGCCGCTGAGCAGAACGACGTTGATTGCGAGCAGGATGGTCCCTATGCCGATGCCAAAGGAAGTCTTTCCGCTTGTTGGATCGACAAACCAAAGCGCTTTCCAGACGTCATAGGTGAGGATCAGAATGAAAACCAGCGCGAGATACAGAAAATAGCGGTGAACGTTTTGCATAATC
>JBIOVE010000217.1:0-3249 GCA_044867565.1 Candidatus Udaeobacter sp.
GACCTTGACGCCGCGAAAGTCAACGACGTTGTGAATCATCGTGCGCTCGGTGGCGGTGAGAGAGCCCTCGCGCTCGCTTTGCGTCGTGATCTGCTTGAGCTCTTCGCGCGCGGCAAAGAGCCGGGAACGCTTCGCCGCCCGCCGTGGCAGAAGCAATTGTCCTATGCGCGCGCCGATTTCGAGCACCGGCAGCAGGAGGATCGAGATGAATTCCAGCACGCCGGCAAGATGCGCCAGAGCGCGAAACGGAAATCGCCGAAAAAGCGACTTGGGGAGGACCGAAAGCAAAAGGAGATATACGGGAAACGCGATTACTAACGCGACAAAAAATCCGGCATACTCAAACGAGTGGACCAATTGCCGCGTCAGCAAGAGCAGGCCGAGTATGTCGGCCGCGTTCGTGAAGAGCAAAACGGTCACAAGCAGCCGTTCCGGATGTTTTAGCAACCGATTGAGCCGCATGGCCGCTGGCACCCGACGTTTCACATTTTGTCGCAACCGCACTGGATCGATTGAAAGCAGCCCGCTTTCGATCCCGTTGAAGAAGAACGAAACAATCCAGCAGCAGAAAATAATGAACCAGATGATCATGCCGCCGCGCTGGTTTGATCCGGTGTTTCCTGCATGCCGCCCGTTGTTTTCTCCAGCAGAACTTCCTCGATTCTTTTACGCCCCGCGCGGCGCACGGTGATGGCGAGTCGCGGAATCTCGAGTTTGGCGCCCGAGGGTGGCAAATAGCCCAACCGGGTGAATACAAAGCCCCCGATCGTGTCTATTCCTTCCGCGTCGATTCGAAAACCGAGGTATTCGCTTAGATCGTCGAGGCGCGCGTTTCCGCTCACGAGAAATTTGCCGTTCTCGAGCGGCTCGATATAAAGATCGACATCGCCTTGGGAAAGCGCATCGCCAAGAATCTCCTCCACGACGTCCTCCATCGTTATGATTCCTTCGGTTCCGCCAAATTCGTCAACCACCACTGCCATTCCCTGGGGATGAGTCAGAAACAGCTTGAGCAGCTCCAGTACGCGCATCGTCTCCGGGACGAAAGAGGGAGCGATTAATTTTTCGGTGTAATGTTCCGATGGATCGAACAGGAACAGCTTCACATCGATGATCCCGAGGACTTGATCGGGCGTGTCGACATAAACCGGGACGCGGCGATGCCGTTTCTCCTTTAAACGCGCAATCGCTTCATCATTCGTTAAATCATCTGGCAACGTGAAGCTATCAACGCGCGGCGTCATGCAATCTTTCGCCGTCTTATCGCCGAGTTTGATGATCTCCTCGATCATCTCGGCTTCTTCTTCCTGCAATGCACCCTCCTCTTCGCCGATCTCAAGTAGCGTCCGCAGCTCTTCATCGCTCAAACGCGCTCGGGTGCGCAGATGCGAGGGGGTCAAAAGATCGATAATAGAGGTACTGACGCGCTCGAGTCCGTGACCGACCCGGTCAAGCAGCGGCATCGAAATCTGCAAGGTAAACGCTCCAATTGCGGAAAGCCGATACGGTGCGGAAAGAGCCAGGAGCTTCGGAATTAAATCGCAGAACAGCACGACAATTGCGAAGATCGCAATTCCTGCCAGCCACTGCGGAATGCGCGAGGCAAATGGACCTTCCCACAAGAGGACCAGACACAAAATGACTAGCAGAACTTTCACCAGTCCGTCACCCAAGAGCAGCACGTTCAAGACCCGGCGCGGATTTTCCCGAAAGAGCTGTATGAATTTGGTGAGCCCGGCACGATGCTCCTCCAAGCGGCGGAGTTGATACGGTTTGAGCGAGAAGAGCGCCGTCTCCAAGCCGGAGAAAAGGGCTGAACAGAAGATCAGGACGGTGATCGCACCAAGGAGAACTATGAGGGCAGGCAGCGTCATTTTAGGAGTGCGGCGACACGTCGCCGCTTTTCGAAGCGCGGACGTGTCCGCGCACTCCAAAAGATTTCGCCGGAACGCTAAAGAATGCGAGTTTGCTCATCATCTGAGCCACGAGCAAATTAAGCTTTTCATGAACAAAGGCGAGAGGATTTCGCGATTCGTGACGGAGCTGGGCGCTGAAGATGTCGATTTAACCCAGACCGACATCGCAAAGCATCCATTTTATCGCGCGTTTTTCCACTGCTGGAACGAGCAACGGTATTACGAAGCGCACGATGTGCTCGAGCAGCTTTGGCTGAAAACGAATTCGCGCGACGCGGATTTCTTCAAAGGGCTGATTCAGGCGGCGGGCGCCTTCGTTCACTTGCAAAAGCGATTCGAACACCCGCTGCACGCGAAACACAGCAGACGTTTACCCCCGGCGGAACGTTTGTTTCGGCTCGCGGAAAAGAATTTGTCGAGCTTCGTTCCGCGACATCATGGATTGGATGTCAGGGCGCTCTGTCAGCTTTTGCGCGCATACGCGGATCAAATCGTCGCGTCCGACTATGCAGCGAATCCCTGGTCGCCCGAGACCGCGCCGAAACTTAAATTAGACAGGTAGGGCGGTTCACCGGAACCGCCCAGGCGATTGAGGTCAATCACCTTCACCTCGTGAAAATTAGTTTCGCGCCCGCAATCATGAGAACCGTTGCCAGGAGAAGCGAAATGATGCGAACCGGAAAATGACGGCTGCCCAGATGCGAGCCAAAAATGCCGCCAACAATTGCAGCGGCGGCGAGGACAACGCCCAGCGACGGGATGGAGTGAACTGCCGTAAAATATCCGACCAGTCCGGCGATCGAATTTACCAGAATGAACAGCGCCGAAACGGCAGCCGCCTGTCGAATGTGCGCCCACTGACAGAATAGCAGGAGGGGTGTCAGAAATATTCCGCCGCCGGTGCCTGTCAGCCCGGAAAGAAATCCGAGGCCGGCTCCCACGCTGATGGCCGCCGGTTTTGACGGAGTGGTTATTTCCGCTGGATCAGCGCGGCGAAAAACCAAGCGAACGGCGGAGAAAAGCAGCACCAGCCCGATCAAAATTCTCAAAACCGAGGCGGACGGTTGCAAATAGCCACCCAGATAAGCGGCGGGAATTGAAAGCAGTGCAAATGGCCAGAAGAGTTTCCACGCAAAATGACCTGCGCGCCAAAATTGGAGCGCGCCGATGGACGCGACCAGAATGTTGAGCATCAGCGCGGTCGGTCTGATAACGGTGGGCGCAACGCCCCACAGCGTCATCATTGCGATATATCCCGATGCTCCCGCGTGACCGACCGATGAGTAGAGAAACGCGATCACGCCGACGGCTAAAAAAAGTAAGGTGAGGTGCG
>JBIOVE010000218.1:0-5309 GCA_044867565.1 Candidatus Udaeobacter sp.
GGGGTGCCCATCCACATCCGCGAAGCCACCGGGCAGACTGATTCCACAAATTCCAGCGAGATTCGCGGGGCTGGTGAAGATGTCCGCGAGATACATTTGCAATGGGTCGGCCGCGCGCTCGCCCAGCTTGAAGGCCGGCACCGGAGAGGTCGGCGAAATTAAGGCGTCAACTTTCTCGAACGCCTTTGCGAAATCCTGGCGGATCAGCTGGCGCACTTTTTGCGCACGCAGATAATAAGCGTCGTAATACCCAGAGCTCAAAACGTAAGTGCCAAGAATAATGCGTCGCTTCACCTCGCGGCCGAAACCTTCCTCCCGCGTCCGGCCGTAATGATCGAGCAAATCTCTTGGATTTTCTGCCCGATGCCCGTAACGCACGCCATCAAAGCGAGCGAGGTTGGCGGAAGCCTCCGCCGTCGCCAGAACGTAATAGGCTGCGATCGCATAATCGGTATGCGGCAACGAAACATCGACAATCTCAGCGCCTAACGAATGCATGTGTCTCACTGCCGCCTTGATCGCGTCTTTGACCTGAGGATCGGTCCCTTCGACTATGTATTCCTTCGCCAGGCCCAATCGCACGCCGCGCAAATCGTTTCCCAGCGCCTCCGTGTAATCGGGCACCGGTTGATTCAATGACGTTGTCTCTTGCGGGTCGTGGCCGGCGATGGCGTTCATAATCAGCGCGCAATCCTTCACGGTTTTCGTCAGCGGACCGACTTGATCGAGTGAAGAAGCGAATGCGACAACGCCGAACCGCGAAACGCGGCCGTAGGTTGGTTTCAGGCCCACAACGCCCGAAAGGGCGGCCGGTTGTCGAATGGAGCCTCCGGTATCGGTGCCAAGCGCGCCGAACGCTGCGTCGGCCGCAACCGCCGCGGCCGAACCGCCGCTGGAACCACCCGGCACCCGCGACAAGTCCCACGGGTTTCGCGTCAATTTGATGCCGGAATTTTCGGTTGACGACCCCATCGCAAACTCGTCCATGTTGGTTTTGCCGAATGGAATTGCGCCCGCAGCCCGCAATTTTCGAATGACGGTCGCGTCGTAAGGCGCACGATAACCGCGCAAAATCTTTGACGCGCAGGTGCAGGGTTCGCCCGCCACGCTGATAATATCTTTAATCGCGATCGGCACACCGCCCAGCGGAAGATCGACGTTCGCCCTCTCGGCCTCTTTGGCCGCCGCTTGAAGGTTGATTGAGAGATAAGCGCCGATGTCTCCATCGACAGCTTCGATGCGCTCTCGCAAGACATCGAGCGCTTCGCGGGGCGAAAGGTCCCGGCGACGCAACAGAGATTGCAGCTCGGCGATGTTCAGCGCCGGCAGATCTTTTCCCGTCATTCCACGACTTTCGGGACGATGAAAAGTCCGTTTGCTTGCCGCGGCGCATTGCGTAGCGCTTCTTCCGCCGTAAACCAATCTCGCGGCTCGTCTTCGCGGAAAACGTTGAAAATTGGGACCGCGTGCGCGGCAGCTTCCACATGGCTGACATCAACTTCGCGCAGTTTTTCAGCGTACTTTAGGACCTCGCCAAGTTGCTTCTGGAACAGCTCCCTCTCCGCGCCGGTCAGATTTAGCCGCGCCAGCCTGGCAACGTACGCAACATCGAGATCGGACGTTTTGGCCATGGCTGTCGATCAAAAATGCAGATGACTCATTAACCAGATTACCGCTGCCCCAAGCGCCGCCAGCAGAAGGAGAAAAGCGATCCGCCCTTCCCGTCGCTCTTTGCGCAGTGGACGACGCCGGTGCGTGCTCCCGCCGTCGTCGCCAAAGCGTTTGTCCTGCAGCGCAATCGAGACATCGAGTCGACTGCCGCCCGTTTTGGCTCGCATGCGCAACTCTTCTCGTTGCCGCCGCGCCGTTTCCTCGGCGACCTGCGGCGCCGCTGCAATACTACGCTCGAGCTCTTCGAGCTTCTCGCGCAGTTCCGCCTCCCGTTGCGCTAATTCTTCTTGCCTGCGGCGAAGCGGCGGAGTCGACTTGGGCGAACGACGAAACATCGCCATCACCGGCTGGCCATCCAGAAGAAAATAGCAAGGGCAATAACGCCAAAAATGATCAATGGCAACGTGAGCGCGATGCCAATTTGCAACCACTGAGAAAATGAGCGTCTGCCCTCGATCTCGTAGGTGTCCGGCACAACGTCAGCCAGGGACGTCTCCCCCCCACCATCCCCAACTGCTTGCAGGCGGCTGCGCTGCTCGGCGTACTCGGTGCGCGCATCGTCCACTGTGCTCAAAGCCCGGCTTAACTCCTTGTGCAAATCAGCCGGATTCCAGCTCTTTGGATCGATAGCTTCAATCAATTCCAAATGCTGTCCGAAATTTTCTCGGGTGGCGCGAATCTGCTCGAGCCGCTTTTGCGCGTTGTAGGCTTCGCGCTCGAGCACGACGAGCGAGCGCGTCAGCTTGTCTGTCATTTCCGCGCGCCCGCGATCCAGTTCTTCCTGCCGTCGACTCAGTTCTTCCAGTTCGCGTTTTTGCTTTTCAATTTGCTCCTGTTGGCGCTTGAGCTGGAGCAGTTGCTCCTGCGCCTTTTGCACTTGCGAGTCGAGATGCTCGGCAGAGAGCGCTTCGTCCTCGCTCAATTCCAGCATTTGTTCTATTGGGCGAATTTTTTCTGCCATGACAAATCGTGGCGCGCCATCCAGGCTCGCTGTAGCGCCATATTAGATGGCTCACTGGAGAATTCCAGACATTTCCAAAAGGAAATTTTTAACGCGCGCAAGATCAACATCCATCGGCTGTCATCCCGAGCCGCCCGTTCGACTCACGTGGTTCGCTCAGGGCGGCTCCGCCGGCAAGGGGCCTCTGAATACCGCGAGGAACACGCAAGAGTTCATCACATTTTCGTTGGAGCGACAATCATCGTCCCGGCATCATTTCCAGCAGTGCGCCTTTAAAATACTCGGTCTCCGCCAGGGTCGGCAACACCGGATGATCGGGCGCCTGTTCGAAACGGCGAAGCCGACGGGCTGAACGCCGTGCGTCCACGAGCGCATCGGCAATCATCTGCGCGAACGCATTTTCACTGACGTGATGCGAGCATGAAAAGGTCGCGAGAACACCATCGCGCGACAGCAGTTTGAATGCGCGAACGTGGATCTCGCGATAACCGCGCATCGCGTCGCGCAGCCCGCCTCTCGTTCTCGTGAACGACGGAGGATCGAGAACGATCAAATCGTATTGCGATTGCGCTTTTTCGGCAGCGCGCAGGAATTGGAAAACATCCTGCTCGATCCATTCCACCTTCAGGCGATTTCGCGCAGCGTTCCTTTTCGCCGCAGCGATGTTCGCTGAATTTTCTTCCACGCCAGTGACCTCGACCGCGCCGGCGCGGGCACAAGTCATGGCAAACGCTCCCTGGTTTGTGAAACAATCGAGTACACGGCGGCCTCTGGCATATTGCGCGACCGTTTCATAGTTCTGCTTTTGATCGAGATAAAAGCCAGTCTTTTGCCCATGCAAAAGATCGACTTCGAACTTTAAGCCGCCGATTTCGATTGTGACCTGCGAAGGAGCATCCCCGCGCAAAACGCCGTTGCGCAATTCTAATCCCTCTGCTTTGCGAACCGGCGCGTCGTTTCGTTCGATGATAGTGGCACGCGCTTCCAGCCCATGTTCTTTCATCGGCTGGAAGCCGATGCCACTTTCAATCGCGTTCCCGATTAAATCTTTTCGCATATCCATCGCAAGCGTGAGCGTTTGCAGCACGAAATAATCGTCATAGCGATCGATGATTACGCCTGGCAACCCGTCACTCTCGCTCCAGACGACGCGGCAAAGCTTCGGATCGACATCTCGTCGCGCTCGGTATTCGGCCGCTTGCGCGATCCGGCGCTTGAAGAAATCCAGATCGAGATCCTGTTTTCTCCGGGAGAAACGTCGTGCCACGATTTGCGATTTCGAATTGTAAATCGCGCTTCCGATCAGATGATCTTTGCCGTCCTTGAGTGAAATGACATCGCCGTCTGCGGGTTTGCCGAAAACCTTCAACACCTCACTGGAAAACACCCACTCGTGACCGTGCAAAATTCGTGCACGTGGTTTGACGACGATTCCGGCCATGTTTGAAAGGTGATCAGTAAATGGTGAATAGTAATTGCGAGCGATTACATTTAGCGTCGAGCATTTTAAGCCACCAATCGCTATTCACAGATCACTATTCACAACTCCATTCATGCAACCCTCTCCGCAATCCTCAATCGATCTTCCCGGCATAAAAAGACTGCGCAGCGGCAAGGTACGCGAAGTTTTCGATCTCGGGGAGACGCTTCTCTTCGTCGCCACCGATCGCCTTTCGGCGTTTGATGTGATTTTGTCGGACCCAATCCCGCACAAGGGCGCGGTCCTGAATCAGCTGTCCGCGTTTTGGTTCAGGCGCTTCGCTAGGATCAAACATCACTTCGTCACCGCCGATTTCGATAAATTTCCGAAAGAATTAGAACTGTTTCGCGATCAGCTCGCCGGTCGCTCGATGATTGTGCGCAAAGCAAAACCGTTGCCGGTAGAGTGCGTCGTGAGGGGTTATCTCGCTGGTTCCGGCTGGAAGGAATATCAGGAATCGCAAAGTGTTTGTGGCGAGAAATTGCCGGCCGGGTTGAAGCTGGCTTCCCAATTGCCCGAACCAATCTTCAGTCCAGCGACGAAGAGTGACACCGGACACGATCTGAACATCGACTGGGAGGAATGTTGCCGCATTCTTGGCAACGAGATTGCGACTCGTGCGAGAGACCTCAGTCTCCAAATTTACGAGGAGGGTATGGATCATGCCGCGCAGCGCGGGATTATTGTTGCCGACACAAAATTCGAATTTGGGATTGTGGATGGCGAAGTGGTCTTAATTGACGAGTGTTTGACCCCAGATTCGTCTCGCTTCTGGCCGGCCGATCAATACGTCGTCGGCCAAAGTCCGCCGAGCTTCGACAAACAATTCGTGCGCGATTATCTCGAGACTCTTGATTGGGACAAAACGCCGCCGGCACCGGCGTTGCCGAAAGATGTGATTGCAAAAACTTCGGCCAAATACGTGGAAGCGTTTGAGCGATTAACTGGCGAAAAATTGCGGTAGTGGCACAGGCATCTTGCCTGTGGGGGCCGACAGGCTTTCGGCCTGCTGATAAGAAGCGCAAGCAAGATGCCCGCGCGCCGCACAGCCGAGACGGCTGTGCCCCTTTATTTTAGCAAATCGCTCACCAACGACTTCTCTTCTTTCAGCTCTGCGATTGACTTGTCGATCTTATCGCGGCTGAAGCCATTGATGGGCACCTTCTGCACAATTTCCCATTTGCCGCCGCGAACGCG
>JBIOVE010000219.1:0-4608 GCA_044867565.1 Candidatus Udaeobacter sp.
TAAAGAATGAATTCGCCGTCACGCAGACGCGATTTCTCGGGATTGCGTCTTATGTAACGAATACAATTCGCCAGATGACTATCATCACGCACGAGACGATCGAAATAGTCCCGCTGCCAAAAATTGCCCTTGCGTCCAAGCAACGCGTTGATCTTCCGCGCCGTAAAACCCTTCCAACTCAGGAGAATTTTTTCCAACGGCCACGCCGCGTTCTGGACAAAGACGGCGTGCACATGGTTTGGCATCACCACCCAAGCGAGCTGTGCGACCCGTTCGCCGTCAAAATGACGTAGCGCTTCCGCGACGAAGACTGCGCAATCGTGCCGCCGCAGAACGCAAGAACCATGGCCAGCATCGAGCCAGCGTTCGATCGCGCCCGAGAACCGCTCATGATATTCACGCTCGACCTCGGCGTTCCATGGTTGCGGATGAACACTCAACCATGCTTCACGTTCAGAATCCCATTGAGTGCGTAACTGACGAGGCACGGCGTCGGCGAGTCGAAATGTAACGAAATAAACTGCGCCATTTTGCTGGCAATGTGGGAGCCGGTTCGCAGTGAAGCGAATATCGGCGTACGGATTGAAGAACTGTAGTTGCTCCATCACAAGGAGCCGAGGATAAAGCAAAGAGGGCGCTTAAGAAAGACGCCGCTCCTTGAGGGAAAACACGGCGCTTTGGAAAGACGCCCCTCCTTGATTAATCTGCATCGATGCAACTCGACCCGAATGAACTTCGCGCACGGATCGGTCTGCTTTTCGAGGAGAATTTTGTGCGCTTTGGTGAATTGGGGGCCGCCGTTTCAGTTTGGCAAGATGGAAAACCGATTGTCGATCTTTACGGCGGGTTTCGCGATGCGCGTCGCGAAACACCCTGGACCGCGGACACGCTCGTCCTCATCTGGTCCGCGACAAAGGGTCTCGGCAGCGCATGCGTGCTGCATGCCCTGCAAGAACGTAAGATCGATATTAACGATCGGGTTGCGAAGTTCTGGCCGGAGTTTGCGCAGACGGGTAAAGAAAAAATCACGCTTGCCCAGTTACTTTCGCATCAAGCCGGCCTTTGCGCTTTGGATCGGCGAGTCGATGTGCTCGACTACGGCGCAGTCATTCGAGCACTTGAAGCGCAAAGGCCGTTGTGGCCGTCCGGAACGACGCACGGTTACCATGCCCGCACATTCGGCTTTCTTCTCGACGAACTCGTGCGTCGCATCGCTGGAAAGACTTTGTCGCATTACTGGCAGGAAATCTTTGCCCAGCCGCTCCATCTCGATCTTTGGATCGGTTTGCCCGAGAAGGAAAATCCGCGCGTAGCGACGATTTACGCCGCGAAAAGCGGGAAACCGCCGGAGCCGAAACAATTTTATCTGGATCTTGCCACGCCCGGCACTTTGGCGCGCAAAACATTTACGTCACCATATGGCTTGCATGCGATCAGCGAGATGAACAAGCCGGCGATCCGCGCGAAACCGATTGTTTCCTTCGGCGGCATCGGGAGTGCCGCGTCGCTGGCAAAATTTTACTCCATGCTCGCTAATGGCGGAAAATTTGATGGTCGCATCTTTTTCTCAGAGAAAACGATCAAGTGGATGACAACGACACTGGCAGATGGCATTGACCGGGTCTTTCAAATTCCGACGGCATTTTCTGCCGGCTTCATGAAAGATGCACGTGACGCGACGCGAAGAATTTTCGGCAGATCGTCCAACGCTTTTGGATATCCCGGCGCGGGCGGCAGCCACGCGTTTGCCGATCTGGACAACAAGATCGCATTCGCCTACGTAATGAATCAAATGGAGCAATCGCTGCTGCCTAACGAGAAATCATTGCGGCTCGTGGATGCCATTTATTTGTAGCCGCGTCTCTGCGAGGCGCGCAATGGACGCGAGATAAGAATGCAGGCTTCGCGCTTCGCAGAGCGAAGCGGCTACATTTCACCAACGATCGTAATCGAGATTTTTCGCCGATGCGGTGCGCGACGATGCTCGAACAGGAAAATACCCTGCCAGGTACCGAGCTCCATTTTTCCATGGACAATCGGCATCGTCTCGCTCGTTCGGGTCAAAACCATTCGGATATGCGATGGCATGTCATCGCTGCCTTCTGAGCCGTGCGTGAAGTAATCCGCATCTTCCGGCACCAAACGACTGAAGAATTCCTCCATGTCGTGTCGCGCGGTGGGATCGGCATTCTCCATGATGATCACGCTGCAACTCGTGTGTTGAACAAAGACCGTGACGATTCCATTCCGAAGACCGCACTTGTCGATCTTCGCCTGCACATCGTCAGTGATTTCGTAAGTCCCCTTGCCGTTGGTGCGAACTTCGAGTCTTTCCTGATGAATTTGCATTGGTGGTGAATACGCGTTGGTTTCGCGGGCACGAAAATAACATGGCGCGAAACAATAGTCGCGCGTTGATCTTTGCCGCGGCTGATGGCCTAGTACCTCCTCGATGCAAGGCGATCTTGAGCGCGTGTTGTTTGATGAGCCGGCAATTAACCGGCGGCTTGACGAGATCGCTGCGCAAATTTCGCGAGACTATCGCGATCGCGAATTGACTGTGATCGCGGTTTTAAATGGAAGCTTGATGTTCATGGCGGACTTGCTGCGACGAATTCCGCTGCCATTGAAGTTGGATTGCCTGAGCGTGGCGAGTTATCACGGAAAGGCGCAAACGAGCGGCGACATAATTTTCAAGCAAGTCGCGCTACCAGATGTGATCGATCGGCATATTTTGATTCTGGACGACATTCTGGATAGCGGCCAGACGCTCGCAGCCATTCGGGAGAAATTGGAAACAGCCAAACCGCGCGGCATTCGCGTTTGCGTTCTACTGAGCAAAAATAAGCAGCGCGTCCGGCATGTTGATGTGGATTATGTCGGTTTTGAAATCGAGGACGAATTCGTGGTCGGTTACGGGCTCGATTTCATGGAACGTTATCGCAACCTTCCCTATATCGGCGTGTTGCGGAAGGAATTGATTGCGCAACCAGATTGATTGTCGATGAAAGTCCGCATCCGATTTTATGCGCAATTGCGCGACTTGGCCGGCGCGTCCGAGTTGAATGTCGATCTGCCGGACAAAGCTACGGTTAGCGATCTATTGGCAGAAATTTACGGCCAGATATCGGCACTGCGCTCTTGGGATAAAACGATCCTCGTCGGCGCGGGTGTGGAGTTTGTCGATCGCAATTACGAACTAAAAGCGGACGATGAAATTTCGATCATGCCGCCCGTGCAAGGGGGATAGCAGGGGCGGCGGTTTCCGAGCCGCCGCGTCTACTCCACACAACCGATTTGGGCGGCCGGGAAGCCGCCCCTCCCTGTTCAGTCGCGAAAATTTTTGAAATTCGTCGCGACGCCGAAGTCGCGGCTGCGCAGGAACTGAATCACGGCTTGCAGGTCGTCTTTCTTTTTTCCGGTGACGCGAATTTGTCGATCCTGCAACTGGCTTTGGACCTTGAAACCTTGCGCCTTGATCGCCTGAATGATTTCCTTGGCTTTGTTTCCCTCAAGGCCCTGCTGGATTTTTAATTCCTGTCGGGCATGACCGACGGATGATATCGCAGGCTCGATTTGCTCGATGTTTCGAAGATCGACGCCGCGCTTGGAAAGTTTACCGATCACAATTTCGCGCAGGCCTCGGAGACGGGCGGCGTCTTCAGCGGTTAGTGTGATTTTGTCTTTCTCGGCGAGAATTTCAGCCGTTGTGTCCTTGAAATCGAAACGAGTGGCAAGCTCTTTGCGCGCCTGATTGATCGCGTTATCGAGTTCCTGTTTGTCCACTTCGGAGACGATGTCGAACGAAGGCATTTCGAGATGGTGGATTTTAGATTTCGGATTGCGGATTGATCAACTCGCGAAAGGTTTCGGAGTCAAATCATTTCGCCTTACGGATTAGTTCGCACGACTTTAATATTGCCTTCCTTCGCCTGCAGTTTAATTACAGAGTCGCCTCCGCCGTCGACTAACATGTCGAGTTTCGCTGTATCTTCGGAGCCGCGCTTGTCTTTCTCGGCGAAATCATTCGCAATTTTTCCGTGAAGCGTTTCAACAATTAGACGGAAAGCAGCGCCACTCGGAAAGAAGGCCCACGCCTTTCCATCCGCGACGTCTGCCTGGATGGAAAACCTGCCCGGCTCCCACCAGTCGTAGTGCAAGGTGACGGTGCCGCGGCCCATCGCAAAGACCACATTACTGAAGCAGTTGTGACCGAACATCTGGCCGCTCCCTAACCGTGCGTGCACAGTCGGGCCGCGCATTCCCTCAACCAGAACTTCGCCGTTACCTGACTCCAATCGCGATATTTTCGCGGTTTGTGGAACCAGGATGGTGTATTCGACTGTGCCGGAGCGATCAAACAAGCCCCACGTTGGTTTCGGAGGAGAATTGGTTTCGATGGAGACCGAGCCCGGCTGCACAGAGACATTGACCATGATCTGTTTCAGACGTTCGGGGGTATAGGCTCTCTTGATTGCCTGCACCCGCATCTCGTTCGCACTTGAGCCGTAAACGCGTACCACGCCATCGCCATTCTTAATTGTTATGTTTGCGGCAGGTTCAACTGTATAAAATTGCTCGAACGTCTCCTCCAACGCGCGGTTCGTC
>JBIOVE010000220.1:0-3019 GCA_044867565.1 Candidatus Udaeobacter sp.
CATAATCGGACTCGTAATTTTGCTTCAGTATCCGGCCACGATAACTGAGGGCGAGCGATGGTTTGGCGATTGCCGGAATTTGCTGGCATTCCAACTCGATACCCAGGCATTCCTGATATACCAGAGAACCGCAGCCCTTTTCGTTGTACAGTTCGAAAAGGCGCCAATAATCGCGTAGCTCTCTTCTCATAAATGATTTCTGTCATCCCTGTTCGCGTAAATTCGCGTGATTCGCGGGCTTAAAAGACGCTTATTCGTCGAGATCGCTCGGAGGTGGGGTCGCGGATCTCAAAAGCGTTTCGGTGTCGTTCTCTTGATCGAGCGGTTTAACCGGTATTGCGCGCCGAATCTCGGCTGGTTCTTTGTCCTGCGGATGAACCGGTATCGCTTTCCTGATCGGCGGCGCGGACTCCGGCGTTTGATTGATTGATTCGCCTCCCGGCTCGCCCGCGCTTGCAGGCTTCGTGGCCGCCGCTTGGCTGGCCTCGGCTTCATTATCGATCTTTTGGTTTTCCGCTGATTCTCTTTCCGGTTCCGGCGTCGGCTCTGGTTTCAAGGTCGGCTTGAGCGAATTGTATGGATCCTGATCCGCCAATAACGTTGGGTTTTTTACAGGCACCGGCGTGACTTCGCTAAGGTCCACGGCAAGCTCAGCGCGTGGTAAGTCGCCGGAAGGAAGATCCCGGACAAGGCGAGCGCGCGGTTCGCCGTGGATATTACAAGGTTCGGTGGGTGCCTGCGCCGCAGTCGCGGTCTCCATGTAAGTCGTGCGCCGTTGAACAGTGTCGCCGTTTTGCGTTTTGACGGCGTCGTAACACTTGTCGGTGGCAAGCAAGCCGGACCTCCAGCAAATCTCGACCTGCTTCAGATTTGCCGGCTGTCTAATTTCACGCGGCGAATAACGCTGCGCTGCGGCATTCATGATGTCCACCCAAACCGGCAAGGCAAGTTCACGCCCAAACGCGCCGCGATAAATCTTTTGCGGTTTATCGAAGCCCGTCCAGACTGCGCACGTAAAATTGGAATCGTATCCGGCAAAAAGGGCATCGGTAAAATCGTAAGCGGTGCCAGTTTTGCCAGCCGCTGGCATCTTTTTCAGACCAAATTGTGCGGAAGCGGCTTTCCCCGTTCCCGAGTTGAGCGCATCAACAAGACACGAGTGCACTTCGTAGGCGGTTTCCGGTTTGATGACTATTTTCCGGATGCTCTCCTGCTTTGCGTCCCACACCAGCGTTCCATTCTTTTCTTCGATACGATCCAAAATGTGCGGCGTGTTTGGTCGCCAGCCGCCGTTTGGGAAAATCGTGTACGCCAGCGCGAGCTCGGCGAGTGTGATCTCGCTGCTGCCGAGAAATGTCGCTGGATACGGACGAAGCGGGGAATGAATCCCTGCTGCAGAACAAAGCTGCAAGACCGACTCGACGCCCGCGCTCATGCCGATACGGACGGCTGCGCCATTCTTTGATTTGGCCAGCGCCTGCCTTGCCGTCATGTCGCCTTCGTAGCGGTTCTCAGCGCTTTCCGGACCCCATTCGCCAAGAATACCGGTTGTGCCGCCAATCATGACCGCACGGTTATCGAGCGGCGAATCTTCCACCAGCGATCCGGGGAACATTCCCTTTTCAAAAGCAGTCGCGTAAACGAATGGCAGCATCGCCGTTCCCGCCGGCCGCCTGGCTTGCAAGGCACGATCGTACTGGTTGTGCTCGAAATCGCGCCCGCCAACCAGCACGAGGATATCGCCAGTCTGGTTATCCAGACCAATTACCGCGCCCTGAAGATATTCGGGCGCGGGCTGATCGGACATTGCACCGTTTGCTTTAGCCTTGCGAAAAGTGGCTGCGTACTCGGCATAAGTTTGATGATGGTAATCGGGATGCTGTTCGATCCGTTCCAGATTCGCGCGGACGGAATCCTCGGCAACCTTTTGAAGATCGACATCGATTGTGGTGTGAATGCGAAAACCTTCGTTCATAGCCCTATTCCATCCGACTGCGGCGATCACTTGCTGGCGGATGTAATCGACCGCGTAGGTTTGTCCCTGCGCGTTCTGACGGCTGCCGGTGACAATCTTTTCGGCTCGTGCAGTCGCGCATTGTTCGCGGCTGATAAGATCAAGATCGCGCATCCGATCGAGCGCATAATTGCGCGCTTCACTGGACGCAGCGCGATCGGTCCAGGGCGATAATTTATTTGGACTCTTAATCAAACCGGCAAGGGTGGCGCATTCCGCCAGCGACATTTTCCGCGCGGATTTGCCGAAGTAACCCCGCGCCGCTGCTTCCGCGCCGTAGAGGCCGCCGCCGAAATAAATCCGGTTCAAATAGAGCTCCATGATTTTCTGTTTGCCGAATTGGTCCTCGATTCGGCGCGCCAGAAAAATTTCGAGCAGCTTGCGTCGAAACGTCTTTTGCTTGAGCGAAAAACTGTTGCGGGCGAGTTGCTGCGTGATCGTGCTCGCGCCCTGGCGCACGTGTCCGGCCGTCAAATTTTTCAACGCCGCACGCACGATCCCGAGCAAGTCGTAGCCGTGATGCTGATAAAATTTCGCGTCCTCGACCGCGACGACCGCGTTGATGAGATCGCGCGGCAACTGATCGTACGGCACGGTCTCGCGGTTCTCGACGTAGATTTGGCCGAAGATCTTACCGTTTCGATCCAGAATCACGCTCGCCGATTCCATTTGTTCGAGCTGGTTGAGATCGAAACTCCTCGCCTCGCCTTCGAGGGCAGAGGCGATAATTGAAATGTAAGCCGCAAAGGCCACAGCGAGCACCGCAATGATGGCCACAGGAACGTAGAATAGCGGCCTCGAATACCAGGGCGGGCGAAAGCGGTAGCCCGGCGGGGGTTTGAGATATGTCGTGGACGTTCTCAAGAGTCGGAGAATTTAGGAGCTAAACGCACAATGCTCAACGTCCACCTCCGAAGGATCGCGAGCAGGCATCCAACGCATCAATTCGGAGTTTGGAGTGTGCGGACATGTCCGGGCTTGGAAAACGGCGACATGTGCAGAACC
>JBIOVE010000221.1:0-3339 GCA_044867565.1 Candidatus Udaeobacter sp.
CCGCTTCCCCTACAGCTTGGTTCTTCCGGAAAGCGCCTGATAAAGCGTCAGCTCATCTGCCGATTCGAGACCGCCGCCAGCGGGTAGGCCGCGCGCAATGCGTGTCAAAGTTACCGGCTTATCTCTCAAAAGATCGACAAGATAATTTGTAGTCGCTTCGCCTTCGACATCGGCAGAGAGCGCGAAAATGATCTCGGAAATCTTTTCGCGGTCGAGGCGGTTGAGCAATTCCTTGATGCGTAAATCTTCGGGTCCGACGTGATCGAGCGGCGAAATTTTCCCTCCAAGGGAATGATATCGACCGCGGAACGCGCTGGTTTTCTCCAGAGGAAGGATGTCCGTGGGCTGTTCGACTACGCAGAGCAACTCCAATGAGCGTGAGGAATCCGCACAAATGTCGCAAATCTCTTCGGTCGTAAAAAATCCGCAGAGAGCGCATGGATGAACAGCCTGGCGGGTTTCGGTGATAGCGCGCGAGATCTGCTCCGGTTGATCACTCCGCGCACGCACGATCCAGAGCGCGATCCGCTCCGCCGAGCGAGGTCCGACTCCTGGCATTTGACGCAGTTGCGCAATCAAATTCCGGATGGCCACCGGGTATTCCGTCTTTCTCAAAACATGCGCAGGTTTAAGCCGGGGGCGTTTCCGTTAGCTGCAAAGCAAGCGGCTCCAGCCGGCGCAAATAGAATTCCAGTGGCGGATCGTCTTCTTCCTCTGAGCCCCGCGCTTTTTGAAACTCCGAGTACGCATCGGCCCAACGTTTCTCTCGATACAAGACGACTCCACTCCAGAAAGAATCCCGACGGGCGATATGCTCCGGTCTGGCCTCGGCTGCCAGCCAAAGTGGCTCGTAAATTTCATGTCGATCCTGCGAATTTACTCCGTTCACAAAATCGATCGGGCGCGCGACGATTGCATTATTCGCCAGATCAAAAGTTGGCGTGCCAATCAAAATTTTCGATCCATAGAGATGGTTAGCGGCGCAGAATCTGCGCGCCAGATCGAGTGGTTCTCCGGTGATTAAGAGAACCGGGCTCCCGGTATGCTTCAGCGGAGCGGCAATTATGGTGCCGGAACTTATTCCGACCTGGATATCGCAGTTAGCAAAAACTTCTCCGTTGTTCTGCCGCCACTTCCGAAAACCCCGAATCAAATCGAGGACCACGCGCACGGCTTTCTCAGCGTGCTCGGCATCGCTGTCGGGAAACCCAAAAATAGCAACCACTCCCTCTCCGTCGGCAGCCTGTAAATAAGCGCCCCGTTGCACGAGACGATCGGCCATGTCGCGAATAAATACTGCCATCGTTTCTGCGAAGGCGGCAGGGTCGGAATTCTCGGCAGCTCCATATTTATTAGCCATGTCACACGCCACCACGCTCACCTGGCACGCTTTCGGCTGAGCATCGAACGAAATCGTCCCTTCCTTGACACGGCGAAATTCTTTCTTCGACAAACGGTTGGTGAAAAAAGTTCGCGCTAACCGCGAACGATCTCGCCGCAAAAACAAAGTCCACCCCTCCGCCACAATCAACGCGAGCGCGACCGTGAGAACGGAAGGCAGAGGTTGGAAATATACGTAGTAAAGCGAGCAGACCCACGCAAGGCCGAGCAACTCGATCAACAAAAGACCGATTAGCAACCAGGCATGTCTTCGCGGCACATTGCTCAGACCGAGCCAGGCCCCGCCGAGACCTAGTAGCAGAACAAAAAGGTACTGCCATTTCTCACCGACGACTTTCGTGGCGCTGGCGTAGTGAGATACAAGTTCCCCAGCACCAGTCTCAAGACCCCGTATTGACCCGGTTGCATGCAACGCGCTGACGATCGCCGCAACAACGCCTCCAATTATCAGTGTAGTTACCAGCGATCGCTTCATGAACAATCAGGCTTTTTGCGCCACTGCACCAGGGTAGTACGAGTGCACGACCAGTTCGCTTAAGAATTTGTCCGGAGCATCGACGGCCCCGGCATCAATAACAAAGTTCGTCCGGCCGGTGTTCTTTTTGATGAGGCTCAACCCGAATTGGTAATCCTTAAACAAATGGGCGCAGAGATCGCTCGTTGTCATCCGCTCAGCCTGCGCGCGCTCAACCAAACGTCGCACTGCTGATTCATCGAAAACAATTTCCAATCCGTGATCGTTTTTGAATTTCTCCGCGAATTGATGCGCGCCGCTTTCGAGCGTTTGCACCTCGAGCTTGTGTCCCTCGGCCATCAGCCGATCGAGCACGCGTTTTGGCTCGCGCACCAGGGCGGCTGTAACGCGCAACTGGCTCAAGCCCGACCCGGCAAGATGATATTTGTAATCGCGGAATAATTTTTCGAATACCGTCAGTAATCCACGCGCGCCGGTTTTTTCCTTCGCGGCGGCTTCTGCCAACAAGCGCAACGCTTCATCTTCGAAGCTGATCTGGATGCCATAGGCGCGAAACGCGCGCTCATATTGCCGAAGCAAACTGCCTTCGGAAAACTTCATGATTTTGAAAAGATCGTCCGCATCGAGGTCTTCACAGACCACCCTCACGGGCAACCGCCCAATGAATTCCGGCTCGAACCCGTACTCGATAAAATCCTGCGTCGTCACGTGTTGAAATAGCTCGTTGTCCATCACTTGAACGGGCTCCGCGCTAAACCCGATCTGGCTTTGCCTGACGCGCCGGGCCACCTGCTCTTTCAATTTCCCGAACCCGCCGCTTACGACGAAGAGAATGTGCCGCGTGTTGATAGTCTCCCGTTTAGCTTTTCCTCGCCTCTGAAATTCGAACGCAGCCTGCAATTGCGCCTGGAGATCGTTCATGCTTCGCACCGGCACCTCCGTTTCCTCCATTAGCTTGAGCAACGTGGTCTGCACGCCGCGCCCGCTTACATCGCGGCCGATCAAATTTCCAGCCGACGCAATCTTATCGATCTCATCGATGTAAATAATGCCGAATTGCGCCAGGTTAACATCGCCATCGGCTTTATGCACAAGCTCGCGCACCAGATCCTCGACATCGCCGCCGACGTAACCGGTCTCGCTGAACTTGGTCGCGTCCGCTTTCACAAACGGCACTTTGATCAGATCGGCGATGTGCTTGATCAGGTACGTTTTGCCGACACCGGTCGGGCCGACCAAAATCACATTTTGCTTGATGTATTCGGTCTCCTCCGCGCGCCTGGCGTCTTCTTTCTCGAGCTGGCGCAGGTAATTGGCGTGGTTGTAATGATCGCAAACTGCGATCGCCAGCACCTTCTTCGCTTCATCTTGCTTGATCACGAAGCGGTCGAGATGTGCCTTAATGTCCCGCGGCAGAAGGTTGAATTCGAATTCCTCGTGATCGATCTTCTCCGGCTTTTCTT
>JBIOVE010000222.1:0-8371 GCA_044867565.1 Candidatus Udaeobacter sp.
CGGAGCCATATGAAAACAATGTCGGTTTCAGCGATCGCAGCGACGTGCCAATCGAGCCGCGCATCAGCGAGCAATGGTTTCTGCGGTATCCAAAAACGCAGGAAGCGCTCGCAGCGGTGCGCGATCATCTTATCCGCTTCTTTCCCACGCATTGGGAAAGAGTGTACGCCCAGTGGCTCGAGAACATTCGCGATTGGTGCATCAGCCGGCAGGTCTGGTGGGGACACAGGATACCGGCTTGGTACCGGGAATCCGCAGAGGCAGGTGTATCGCCTGCGAACCAAAAAGAGGCAGCTGACACGGCTGCCGCCACAAAAGAGGAAAACATCCGCGTCCAAATCGAGTCGCCGGGCGAAGGATGGACACAAGACGAGGATACGCTCGACACTTGGTTTTCGTCGTGGCTTTGGGCCTACGAGACAATGGATGAAGAGACCCGACAGAAATTTTATCCGACAAGCGTGCTCGTAACCGCGCCAGACATTATTTTCTTTTGGGTGGCGCGAATGATTATCGCCGGTCTTGAGTTCAAGCCGGGAAAATCTGACTGCGTAGACGACAACATTCCCTTCCACGACGTTTTCTTCACAGGCCTAATTCGGGACAAGCAAGGCCGCAAAATGTCGAAGTCGCTCGGCAACTCGCCCGACCCGCTGGAGTTGATCGACAAATATGGCGCCGATGGTCTGCGTTTCGGTCTCATGCGCATCGCGCCCAGCGGCCAGGACATCCGCTTCGACGAAAAACAAATCGAAGAAGGTCGAAACTTCGCCACGAAACTTTGGAATGCGGCCCGCTTTCGGCAAATGCATGGACCGAGCGATGCCGCGCCAAGGATCGATAAAGCGTCGTTATCAATTTATGCCGTCGAAGTCCTTGCACGGTTGAACGAGACGATCGACGCGGTTGAGATGGCATATCGCGAATATCAGTTCAATACGGTTGCGCAACGCCTTTACGATTTCTTTTGGAGCGACTATTGCGACTGGTTCGTCGAAGCAGCGAAAACAGAAATTTTCGGCGAAGACCAGTCGCGAAAAGGATCAGCACTTGCAGTGATGGATCATGTGCTCTCGGCATTCTTGCGGTTGCTTCATCCATTCATGCCGTACATCACGGAGGAGCTGTGGTCGCTGCTCGGTTTTGGAAAAGGCTCAATTCAATTCGTGCTACCGCCGAAGCGAACGCCTTTGGACGATGTTGATCTTACCCGCAAGCGACAGCTTGTTTCGGACATTTACGAGACGGTCCAAGCCGGTCGCAACCTGCGTGCGGAAGCGAAAATCCCATCCAATAAAAAGGTGCGTTTTGTTTTACGTGCGGACGAGAAATGGCTTTCCGATGAGCTGCCGACGATTTGCCGGTTGTTGAATGCCGAGGAACTAAAGCTGGATCCACAATATCAGGCGCAGCCTGGCATTCCTGTCGCGATCACACTGCTAGGCGAGATTTTTTTAGCAATTGCGACGGCGGATAAAGAAGCAGAAGGCGAGCGGCTGGACAAGGAAATTGCAAAGATCGAAAGGGAATTGCGGACAGTCGAGAGCAAGTTGGAAAACAGGTCCTTTGTTGATCGCGCGCCCGCCGCCATTGTGGAGGAGCACCGCCGGCGTCTGAAAGATTTCAGCGTGCAACTGGCGAAGCTGAAGCAGGCGCGGGAAGGCCTGAATTAAACATGACTTTGTGCTCGTCTATGCTGGCCCCGCGTTGTTGAAAAAAGTCTTTTAGTTCCGCTGTGTAAAGCGTCCCGTCGGTCTCGCGGTTCAACTCGAGCCAGACACGCCCGCGTGGCGCAAGATGTTTGGCAAGATCATCGAGAAAAAAATTCCACTCGGCCACGCCCCAAAGATTCGGTTGCCTGTGGTTGTTGAAGCAAATCATAAAGGCGGTGATAAGATCGAATTTTCCTCCGAAGTCGGGAAGGGGATGGAAAGCTCGAATTTGCTGGATCACGCGACGAACGCCGAGAAGACGGGTAATTTCTGCAAACATCTGCACGCGATCCAAGTCCAGACCAAGTCCGGTGTGGCCGAGCGATTGGGCGATGTAGAGGAAATATCCCGCGCCGCAGCCAAGGTCGAGAATGCGCTTCCTGCGCGCCAAATCGAGCTCGATGTCACGAATGCGGCGGATGTTGATCGCGATCCAGCGGTCGAGATCGAGATATTTTCGCCAATCATCGGTGGGGCCGTTGACCGCATACCGCTGCCGAATCTGCTCGAAAGCGACAGGGTCGATCGTTCCGATAACACGCTCTGTCTCGAGCGGAAATCGGTTACCGCGGAAAGATCGGAGCGTGTGTTTTCTTGCGCTGGCTATTCCCTGGCCGCTTAGAAGCTTTTTTATCTTGTGGCTAAGTCGCACATCACACCTTGTAGCACACCGTAACAATTTCAATTAAACTGCTGCTGAGATGAGTCTCTGGAAAAAGCTGCTCTGGTTTGCCGTCTCTGCATTGGGGGTGGGGGCCGTTGCCATTGTTGGGCTTTCGCGTGGCGAGCAAATCAGCGCGCTCTGGATCATTGTGGCGGGCGTTTGCGCGCTTTCCATCAGCTACCGTTTTTACAGCAAATGGCTGGCGACAAAGGTGCTGTTGCTTAATGACGAGCGGGCCACGCCGGCAGTGGTGCAGAACGATAGCAAAGATTATGTGCCGACGAATCGCTGGATGGTTTTCGGACATCATTTTGCGGCAATCGCCGGTCCGGGGCCACTGGTGGGGCCTGTCCTGGCAGCGCAGTTTGGTTTCCTCCCTGGCACGCTCTGGATCTTGATCGGGGCGACGCTCGGCGGCGGCGTGCACGACATGATCATGCTTTTCGCGTCGATCCGGCGTGGCGGCAAAACGCTCGGTCAGATGGTGAAAGAAGAGATCGGCCGCGGAGTCGGTGCGCTCGCCCTGATCAGTGTTTTGGCAATCATGATTATTTTGCTGGCCGTGCTTGCACTGGTAGTGGTGCAGGCCCTGGCGGTAAGTCCATGGGGTGTTTTCACCATCGCGATGACCATACCGGTGGCCTTGATCATGGGAATCGGTTTGCGCACGGGGAAAGTGAACGTGATGGCGGTCACGATTTTCGGATTATTCGGGTTGGCGTTTGGCGTCTGGGGCGGACAATTTCTGGTGGACTTTCCTGCGATTGAAGCGTGGTTTCGACACGACCAGAAATGGCTGGCATGGGCGATCATGATCTATGGGCTGGCCGCGTCGATCCTTCCGGTATGGATGCTGCTCACGCCACGCGATTATCTGAGCACGTTCTTGAAGCTCGGGACGGTCGTCATGCTTGCGGTCGCTGTAGTGTTGATCAATCCGACATTGCAAATGCCGGCGATCACAAAATTCATCGACGGCAGCGGCCTCGTCTTTGCCGGTCCAGTCTTCCCTTTTGTGTGCATCACGATCGCCTGCGGCGCAGTCTCAGGTTTTCATTCTCTCATTGCCTCAGGCACAACACCGAAAATGGTGAGACGCGAATCGCGAATACGCACTATCGGATATGGCGCAATGGTGACCGAAATGATGGTCGCTTTGATGGCGATGATCGCGGCGTGTGTGCTGCAACCAGGCGAATACTTTGCGATTAATATGAAAGGCGCGCCTGCGGAAGTGGTCGCAAAAGTTTCTGCATCCGGCTTCCCGGTAACCGAAACGGAAATGCAAACGCTCGCCACGAATCTTGGTGAGTCCACCATGTTCAATCGCGCTGGGGGCGCGCCGACTTTTGCCGTTGGTATGGCGAACATGTTCGCTCGCGTTTCAGCCGGCCCAACCGCGCTCGGATTGTGGTACCACTTCGCCATCATGTTTGAGGCACTATTCATCCTCACCACGATTGATGCCGGAACCCGCGTGGGGCGATTTTTACTTCAGGATTTTCTGGGCAATCTCTGGCGCCCACTGGGCAACACACGCTCGTGGAGCGCGAATGTTTTTTCCAGTGTGTTGCTGGTCGCGGCGTGGGGCTGGTTTTTATATGTCGGGGTCATCGATCCTCTCGGCGGCATTAACTCATTGTGGCCGCTTTTTGGCTTGGCCAACCAATTGCTCTCGGTAGTCGCGCTCTGCCTCGGCACGACAATTCTGATCAAAATGCATAAGGCGAAATATCTTTTCGTCACCGTTTTACCGCTTGCGTTCATGAGCGTCGTTACGTTTTCGGCTGGTTATCTAAAAGTCTTTTCGCCTGATCCGAGACTTGGTTTTTTGAGCGGCGCGCGCTCGCTTTTGCACGAGGCGGCGGGGATTGCCGATCCAGCCAGGGCGGCTGATTTGGTGCGGCAGGCAGGCGTCTGGCGATTTGACGCGTTGGTTGCTGTTTTCTTTCTCGTGCTCGTGCTTCTGATCGTGCTCGGGTCGGCAAGACAGTGGTGGCAGCTTCTACGAGGTACCAAACGAGTAGTTTTACACGAAAGCAAATTCGTGCCGATCAGTGCCGCGCAACTCGCAGAGTTTTAGATTCGATCTGGCTGTTGAAAACCAACGCCGCTGCTGTCATGTCGAGCGGAGTCGAGACATCTCTTACTGTTTAACAATGAGAGATTCCTCGACTTCGCTCGGAATGACAAACGAAGCATCTGCGCGCCTTTCCACCTTTCGGATTTCGTCATTCCTTCGTAATTCGTCATTCGGCCTTCGTCATTTATTCGTACAAATCCTGTCGGCGATGGGCGAAGACGTCCATCCGCCGTCGCACAGAATTGACGACGTCCTCTGATAATTCCGCTTCGATAAGTTCTTCGCGATCTGCCGATGCGGCTGCGACCACGACTCCGCGGGGATCGATGATCGCGGAGCTGCCGCAAAACCACAAGTCATCGTCTTTACCGACGCGGTTTGATGCGACGATGTAGCTCTGGTTTTCAATTGCGCGTGCCAGGGCGAGCGTCCGAAAATGTTCGAGACGGGGGAAGGGCCAGGCAGACGAGACAATAAAAGCGCCGACCTTCTGCCTGCCCGCCAGTTTTCGGTACATCTCCGGAAACCGAAGGTCGTAACAGATGCTGAAGCCAAAACGCAGACCGCCGAATTCAAAGTTCGCTAATGCATCGCCCGGAGCAAAGCACTTCTGTTCTTCGACAGGCGCGACTGCGTACAGGTGAGTTTTGCGATATTTCGCAATGATGTTGCCCTGTTGATCGATAAAAATCTGGGAATTGTAAATCATATCGCCATCCCGTTCAGACACGCCGCTGACGATCGCAATCGAAAGCTCCCTTGCGATTTCTTGAAGTCCGGGCACGAATCCAGAGGTCCAGGAGGCAGCGTGAGTTTGAACGACCGGCATCGAGTAGCCGGTGTCAATCATCTCCGGAAAAACGATCAGCTCAGCGCCCGCCTCGCTGGCCCGGCGAGAAAAGTCGCGAACCTTGAGAAGATTTGCATCCAGCTCGCCGAGCGAACAAGAAATTTGAGCAGCCGCAATCTTCATTTGGTCTTGCGAGCATAAAATCGCTGCGACGATTTCACTATCGAAAATCGCTTGCGGCGTCCTCTGCGCTCCCCAGACTTCGCGCGATCACGCGCCTTGGTCAGAGACGCACTTGCTCCGCGCTTTTTGCCGGTATCCAACCCCGCAGGTTATTTGGCAGCGTTGCATAGACCCAGTCGCCGCGAGTGCTCAGAATTTTGATTTCGCTGCCCGGAGGCAATGCCAGGACGCTGTTTGCAGTATCGGCCGTCGCAAGCCGTGCTTGCACCTCTTTTCCCGTCACAATCGCCAGCGCACGACCCTTGCTGCCATATTCGAGTTGATAAATCGCTAAAATCGCGATCGCAACGACCAACAGCGAAAGGATTGATATGCCCATCATGGCTGCTGATCGGCGACGGGCGAAGATCAGTCCGACAATACAAAAAATTCCGGCCCAAAAAGCAATCCCCGCCGCGACGCTGTATTGATTGGTGCTGGCAAATTGCAGATAGCGTTCCGGCCAGCTTTGTTGTATCTCGAGCGCGCGCGCCTCATCGCGCGCGATCTGCAAGTTTGCAGTGGCTTCGGGGTGATGTCGCTCCAGGGCAAGTGCGCGCTCATAATTCAGAATCGCCCGCCCAAAATCACCTGCGCGAAAATAGGCATTGCCGAGATTGTAAAAAACGTTTGCGCTCCATTGTCCGGATCGGACAAGAGTTTCATAGCCCGAGATCGCTTCTTTAAAGTTGCTGTGCGCGTACTCCTGGTTCGCTCTCGCGAAGTCGGCATCTGCCTGGGCGAAAGCCGACGAGGCAAAACATGTACAGCAAACAACAATAACGACGCGACTTCGAAACCTTGCGGATTGTCGCGGTTCGGGGAGCGCGAGCATTTTGCTGGCCCCGTCCGGCATGTTGCCGGACGGCTGTCCCTTCACGCACAATGCGGAGTCGATGTCATTGTCTGCAACACGGTTGTTCTGGCTTCGCGGGTGAATGCCGCGAATAGCGGGCAACGTGCCCGCGCTCCCCGGAAACGCGGGTATGCGACGATTAAAACTTTTTCGCTGATTCATGTTTGTAGATTTTCAATCAACTCCAATACGTCGCGGCGCTTCTCAGGAGAGATCTTTTCCGCGCCGTTGTGGGCTCCGCTGTATTGCAGTTCGTCACATTGTTCGAACAATAGACGCAAACGCTCGCGCGAATCGCCGTTGAGCCCAAACGTGTCCGCCGCGGTATCCACGTCCACCGAGTTTGGATCGACATTCCGTGCCAGGGCAGCTTTTACTCGGACAACTCTGGAAGCCTCGGCATAATATTCCCGGGGCGATGCGTCGCCGCGATGCAATTTTCGCATCAATTCGGCAGCTTCATGCTGTAGCGCAGCAATCCGGCGCGCCTCGCGATTGTCAATCCTGGCTTGCCGAATTTTCCATCCTGCAAATCCAATCAGAGCGAGTAGCGGAAGTAGTTGCGCCATCCAGAAAAGCAATCGCGTGTACAGCGGTGTGAAGGACTGCGCCACCTTGGGTCGGTCGGTCAACTGATACAAAATATCCTGCGGCTTTTGGACCGCTGTAGCCGGGGTGGGTGACCCTGGCGGGATCACGGCGGGGCTTGCGGCTGCAACCGCGCCTCCTTGCACATTGATCGAGATTGGGTCGCCGCGCAGCGCCACATATTGTTCCTTCACTGGATCGAAATAAGAAAATGCCATTACGGGCACGCTTTGCTTTTTTTCGTTTGGCGAAAGCACCATCTCAAACGTTTTCGTGCCGCTTATTCCGACTTCGTCATCTTTCGTAAACTTGGAAGATGGCGGATATTTGTGCCAGCCACGCTCATCCTCAATAACTGGCGCATTCACTCGATCGAAATTACCGCGCCCTGAGATTGTCGCCGTGACAGTAATTGGATCGCCCACCTGGACGCTCTTGGGCTTCGCATCGGTTGCCATGGTAAAATTCCCAATCGCGCCTGAGAAGCTCGGCGGCGGGTTTGGCGGCAGCGGTTTTACCTCAAGAGGCACAGGGTCGCTCTTGATTTCTACCTCGCGCCGCTCACCAAACTGGCTAAACGGATTGGCAAAGAATGGATCGGAGAATGGATCGTCCATATCGAACAAGTCGAACGGGGAACGCGCGCGAGGCGAACGGCGGCTTCGCGCGACCAACACTTGCGCCTTTGCCTTAACCGGGCCGATCTCAAATTTTCCCGCGCGCGCCGCGGCGATTGCGGTCTTATATGTCAAGACATGGTAAATTCTACCATCGATCGTCTCCTGATTCTTTCCGGATTCCACTAACCTTTGTGCAGTAAATCCTTGTCCGGTGATTTCGGGACCGTCGATCAGCTTTGGATAAGCACGCGGGTCAAATCCGAGCCGAATCTGAACCGGCACAATCTCGCCGACAAAGGCAGTCTTCTTGGGCACAATTAATTCGGCGAAAACAAGCCTGCTCGCGTTGCCCGGTTGCGCGTCCTGACTTGGACGAGAAGTGGACGAATTTCCAGGGGAATCAGCGACGTTTAATGTCAGCTCAGGTGTCTGCGCCGATTTGCCCCCCATGCGAATTATTTGAGGTGGGATTGTGAACCGGCCCGCTTGGAGCGGCAGGATTCTGTAGCTGTAGGTCACGCTCGACGTGGTTCTGAAATTGCGCATTTCGAATTGGCGCGATGTTCCGGTCGCGTGAATCTCCAAACCATCGACTGATATGTTCTCCGGCGGTTTCGCATCACCCGCGCCACTTACCTTGATTTGCAACTCGACCATTTCGCCAACGACGGCCTCCGAATTACTTAAGACCGCTGTGACGCTTGGCGAATCAGCGCGCCCGCGGTCGCTTCCCGCAAACGTGATTAGCGCAGCCAGCCAGATTGTTGCGAGACGGCGTGAGCGATACATCACATCTTCAATCAAACATCAAACCTCAAACTTGACCCTACCAATCG
>JBIOVE010000223.1:0-3823 GCA_044867565.1 Candidatus Udaeobacter sp.
TCAGCCTGTTCTCCCCAGAGCTCAAAGCATTGGGAGTGGTTGCGTGGACTCTGGTGGTGGGAACTTGCGATCGATTTCCGCCAAATCTCGTTTGGTCAGTTCGATCTCAAGCGCGGGGGCGTTGTCGCGGACGTGATTTTCATCACTCGCTTTCGGGATGGCGCCGACGTATGACCCAGTAATTCAACTGTCTTCATATCCGTGTTCACATCTCACATTATCGTCGTGATCGTCAGTGTTGGCGGTCGAGAATAATCGTCACTGGTGCTCCTTTTCGGATGAGCAGGTCGATCTCGGCAATATCGTCTTTTAACATGGCAATTCCTCGAGGTGGGCGATCTGCGTCGCCAGAATCCGGAATTGTCTCGGCGTCGTTGTCTTCGACAGCAATTTCGGAACTGCTGGTCTCACTGCCTTCTTCGACGCCATAAAGTACATAGCCAGCGCGACCCAGATCAATTCGCGGAGTGCCTTCTTTCTGAAGTGGATGGCTGGACCGCACCGGCCTGCCATTTTTCAAAAACGTTTTCGCCGCTACTTTCGTCTGAATTGCGGGCTTTCGCGATGGTGGCAGATCTGCCGAAGCAATCGGGTACTGAGTAAAAAACCCACGACTATCGTGCACAACCACGCGGTCGCGCGGGAGATCGATCGTGGTGGTGAAATCGAGCTGTGGCACCAGCAGCTTTTCTCCCGGCCGGATCAATGTGGAATCAAGGTCGTTGACGCGAATGATCGCCTCGGCACTGGATCGAAGCTTTCGCGCGATTGATGAAAGCGCGTCTCCGCGCTTCACGGTGTATTCGGTTTTGCGAGGCGAAGGTTCTTTCGAGAAGAAGATTTCCGTATTGATCTCGCCGAGAAGATCGCGCAACTCACGGGTGACCGGTGACTTCGGTGCGGTGATGAGCGCTTTTACCAGGAGTGCGCGGGCTTCGTCCAATTTCTCTTCCCGGACCAAAGCCTGGGCCTGTTTCAGCTTATTTACGTTAGGATGCACGTAAGTGACCCACGGAATCGACCTGTACCTCTCCAATTCTTCGGGGCGAAATACGATGCGGGCAAAATACGTGCCGCCGCCGAGGAGCACGACGCCAAGCAAGAAAACGACGCATTTTTGCGACAGTGACATTCTCATCGGGTTCGGGGATCAACGCCCCCTTACATAAGGACATCGTCTCCGCGCAGGCATTCACGGGTTTGTTGCCCAAACCTGGGAAAACTCACCGTGTCGATGCGTTGGCTCCTGAGTCGAAATCAAACTCGAATGAGGTTGTCCCGTTCGATCCGCTTCGATTCAGATCAGCGTATGAAAGATCGCAAAGCTAATGACAATGGTTTGGATGAAAAAGAAAATGGCGTAGAACTGATGATATCGCTCGTTTCGTGTAAGCGCAGCGGTCACGAGTCCGGCGGCGTAGAGAACGCTGCTGATGAAGTATTGTGGCCCTAAACCAAGAAAATGCGGGACGCCTTTGAGGAGCGAGTCAACAATATCGACCGGCGTAAATAGAGCAAAGAGGATGAAAAAGGCGCGATGATTTGCGTAATAATGCGTCTTGTACTTGAGAGTAAGATCGACATTGCCTTCCCGTGGAAAGAGTAGCACTGCCGCGAGGTACAAAATCGTTGGCGAGATGAGGACGAAAACGAACAAGAAAAACGTCCATGGCTGCTGGTTGCGCCAGCGGTAGAAGATCCACCAGGCGACGACGAGGTAGAGAAAAAGATTAACGATCCAGAGGACATGCACCCAATAAATCTGGCGATGCGAGCTTGCCTGCAGCATTTCGCCGACGCCAGCCAGCACGCGCGTCATGCCCAACGCAAGAATGATGGAGATGAGAACTGAGAGATACTCGAACGCACTCATCGGTTAAGAAATGTTTGATGTTTGATGCGCGATATTTGATGTAAGCATGAACTCGCAAGCAAACTCAAAATGAAATCCAAATACGACGTCGTCATTTTGGGCGCCGGACACAATGGGCTGGTGGCAGCGAGTTATCTTGGCCGCGCCGGGCTGAGCGTATTATTGCTGGAGAAGAACGATTACATCGGCGGTGCGACGACCTCGCAAAAGGTTTTCCCCGACTACGAAGCGCGGTTGTCGCGTTATTCGTATCTCGTCAGTTTGTTCCCGGAGAAAATAATCCGCGATCTTGGATTGAACGTCGAGCTGCGCAGGCGCGCCACGGCGTCATTCACGCCGTACGTCCGGGATGGCCGCCACAACGGCTTGCTCTTGAGCAATGTCTCCGAGGAGTTGAGCCGCCAATCGATGTTCGAGCTCACCGGCAATTACACCGAGTACGAGCAGATGAAGAAGTTTTACAATCTCTCGCGCGTTTTTGCCGAACAGGTCTGGGACACGATGCTCGAGCCGCTGGTTGCGAGAGAGGAGTTCCGGCGCCGGTTTGATGTCGATGATGTTTCGCGCGAAGCGTGGCGGAGTTTGGCGGAGGAACCGATCGGCCGCGCGATCGAACGCTATTTGCAAAACGATTTGGTGCGCGGGCTCGTGCTTACCGATGGGAAGATCGGCGTCATGACACATTCGCACGATCCTTCACTGGTGCAGAACCGATGTTTTCTTTATCATCTCATCGGCAATAAGACGGGCGAATGGAAGGTGCCGGTTGGCGGAATGGGAGCGGTGGCGCGCGAATTAGAACAGGCGGCACGCAAAGCCGGCGCGGAGATGTTAACCAATGTCGATCTTCGTGCACTGGATCTGCACGGCAAAAGAAAGACCGTCGAGTTTGAAATTAAAGAGAACACAAGTTGGAAGACTGCGCCAGCTTCGCATACGGTCGAAGCGCAATATTTGCTGGTGAATTTTGGCCGGAACGTGTTGGCAAAGTTTAGCAGGAAACTGTACCAGCCCGAGTCGACGGACGAAGGATCCGTTTTCAAGATCAACATGCTCCTGCGAAGGTTGCCGAAGTTAAAAGCGGCTCATTACGCGTCAGCCGAAGCCTTCTGCGGAACGTTTCATAGCGACGAAGGCTACGAGCAAATGAATCTCAGCTATGACCAGGCGTCAGAGGGCCGACTGCCGGATAAAACACCGTGCGAAGTCTATTGCCACACGCTGACCGACGACAGCATTCTTGCGCCAGAACTACGGGAGAAAGGCTTTCATACGATGACGCTATTCGGACTCGATACGCCGTGGAGGTTGTTCGCGCGCGACAATAACACGATGCGAAAACTCGCGGAAAAGAAATTCATCGAAAGCATGAATCAGTGGCTGGAAGAGCCACTGGAAGATTGTCTCGCCGTCGCTCGGAATGGCGATCTCTGCATTGAAAGCAAAAGCCCGGTCGATATCGAGGATGCACTCGGGATGTATCATGGGAACATTTTTCAGGATGCGCCGACGTTTCCTTTTGCGGAGACAAAAGCACAGGTTGGCAAGTGGGGAGTCGAAACGGAGCACGAGAATGTATTTCTGTGCGGCTCAAGTGCGCTGCGGGGTGGCGCGGTTAGCGGTATTCCCGGGCACAACGCGGCGATGAAGTTGCTCGGCAGTTGAGAGTTGAGGGTGGGCTAACCAACGAACTAATTAATTAATTAAGCGCTGCGCGATATCAAAATTTAGGGCGGCAAAGCCGCATTTGGTTTACCAACGCGTTGAAGACAACGCGTTCCACCTTCACATTTGTGAAGGGTGGATCGGCTTCTCAGAAGACGATGCTAAGAGCAATCGCCGAAGGCGCAAGATCTCCTGCGTATTAGCGGCTAACGAACTGGCTGGCAACCCGTCGGGTGGCGCCCAAACGGCTCCCCGATCGGAAAACGATCAACAATATCATCAACC